>DATACQ010000934.1:0-3470 GCA_036258955.1 Binatia bacterium | reverse complement strand
AACCACCTGAAGGGTAAAGAACCGATATACTTCGTCGGGGCTCCTCCGGCCGAAAGCGGCCCGCGCGTGGGCGCAGCTCCGGTTTCAGACACCGCCACCCGTTAGGCGCCGAAACAAACTCCGCGCTTCGAGGACCTGATAAATTCGAGAAGAGCCGACACATCGCTGTTGGCCTCCTTCTCGTTCTCTACTTCCCTTAAAGCCAACGAAAGGTTGCGTCCTTTGCGGAAAAGGATGCGAAATGCGTTTTTGATGGCGCGAATTCGGCTTTCATCAAAGCCGGCGCGCTTCAATCCGACAACGTTAACGCCGCGCACCGTGTGTTGCCAGTCTATAATGGCGTAAGGCGGCACGTCCCGGCTCGTACCGCTAAGCCCGCGCATCAACGCGTAATCCCCAATACGGACAAACTGGTGCACGACGCAGTTCCCCGATATAAAGGCATGGTTTCCCACCTCGACATAACCACCTAGCAGAGCGCCGTTGGCGAGCACAACATTGTCGCCGAGCCTACAGTTGTGGCCGATATGCGACGTCGCCATTAAAAAATTGTCATCCCCAATGATCGTCGCCGAGCCCGCCACCGTGCCGCGGTGGATCTGCGCGTGTTCGCGAATGATGTTGCGATCGCCGATCTTGAGATATGTTTCAGTATTCTTGTAGGCCTTGTCTTGTGGAGCGTCGCCGAGCGCCGCGCCGGGATGGATTTCATTATCAGCGCCAATTTCCGTCCACCCGGTCACATACGCGTGCGCCATCAGGCGGGTGCCGGTTTTGATCTTCACCGGACCGTCGATAACAACGTAAGGGCCGATCTGAACGTTCGGGTCGATCTCCGCGCGCGGGTCGATCACTGCGGTGGGATGTATCGCCATCAAAAACGTCTCGGCCTATTCACGAAAATGTCTCCCGTAGTGGCCTCTAAGTAAGCGGCTCTGCGCCACGCGGGCTTTCGCCAAAACAGGTCTCGAGCTGCTCTAGACGTTCTGCACGGCTGGCCCCAGCTTGAGCCAATTCAACAAAATGAGCTTGCTCCACGCCTGTGGGGTCGTCCCGGTTTTCCTCGTCGTTTGTGTTCAGGCCCTTTCCGAGTCGTCTTCATCGTCAGGATCGATCTCCGACTCATGAGCCGGAATGCGATATCGCTCGGTCGTCCAGGCCCCCAAATCGATGAGCTGGCAGCGCTCGGAACAAAACGGCCGGTGGGGATTTCCTTCCCATGTCGCCTCGGCACGGCACCTAGGACATTTCACCTTCTCGGGCATGGTCTGCAACCGTCACAACTCCAAAGTGCTCGCTGCAAATAGCTCGTCGACCGCTAATTGCTTATCAAGCAGGCGTTGATCGAGGGAATAGCCCATGAAGCGTTCCAGGTTGATACGATTCCTCCTCACGCCGTTGGGCCAGGGATCCTCGCCAAAGATCTCGCGCTCCTCCTCAAATAGGTGTCGACCCCAAACAAATCGCGACCAGTTGGGATCATCGTAATATTCGGTGCAAGCTTCTTTGGCTCTGTCAAACGCCAACATAACGCTGCTCGCCAGCTCAGGATGGTTCGCGAGCACGTCATCTTTGAAGGCGACGACATGCATGATCGGATAGAAGCCGTTTTTTCGGAAATATCTCGCCTCTTCCAGCTTCGGCTCGGCAAAAAGCCGGCGGATGTTGCCGCCAGAGCGCAAAGCTTCCTTCGGTGGATGTGGCATCATCAAGGCATCGATTTGCCCTTGGTCCAGCATCGCACCGATCTTCTGCCCGGGGCCTAGCAGCTGCATGCTCACTCCTTCCATGGGTGCGAGGGGCACAGCTTCATCTTTGGAGATATACCAATAGACGCTGCGCCACGGAACGTCATACTCGGATGCCAAATCACCCTTTGCCAGAACTGAAAGGGTCGTCTGAAACGTGCTAAGTCCAACTTTCTTACCGACGAGATCTTGAGGAGAGTTGATTCCGGCATTCTTGTGGACCCACATCTGCGACAGGCTAAACAGCCGCCGCGGAAATACGGGAACGGCGGTGAACGGCATGCCACGGCTTTTGGCGATCAGATAAGAAGACAGAGACAATTCACAGATATCGAACTCCTCGCGCTGCAACATGCGTTCGTGACGATCCTGCCCGTGCCGGAGCGGACTTGACTGGCCCACCTGCAGAACTTCGAGCTGGACGTTCTCGATTTGCACGGAGCCATCGAAGAAAGGAATGTGACGGTCGTAGTGAGACAGAGCCATCGTTAATTTCAGCTTTGACATTGTCGATCTTCCTATATCTGAGCTCTATTGCTTCTAGTGTCATGTCCCAGAAATTCTTTAACACTCAGCACGACTTGCTTCAGTCATTCCCAACGGAAGTGGGAATCCAGATTTCTTCGAGAAATTCCCTGGTTCCGGGTTGCGCTACTATCGCCAGCTTGCCCGGAATGACTCGGACTGTGTCAAGGAACTTACGGGACAGCACACTAACGCCAGGCAAACGGCCGTCCCTCGACTCCGAGATCCGCCAGCGGGCTGTCTTCCGCGTCCAGACCTTCGTATGTGACGAGTCCTTATTTCACATCCGGAGAGTAAAAGCTTTCCAAAAGCCTGCGGCGCATGGTCGCCTCGCCACCGGGGAGATTATCGAACTTGGTTGTGCCATCGGCTCGTTGCAGGATTTTACGACCCTCCGCATCCTCGTGCATCTCCAGCAAAATCGCTTCAAGGCGGCTCACCAGCGCCGGCGGCAAATCGCTGCGCACCGATAGCAAGTGGCGGGGGAGCCGTTCAGTTTGCGCCACTACTCCGATCTCTTTCTTTTTTTTCTCTTCCAGCGAGCTGAAGTCGTCATTGCTGAATGCTCCCGCATCCACCTGCTTGGCCAAAACTGAATCCACTAATTTCTCCTGAGAGTAGAGAAAAACATAACCGACGTCCGTCGGCAGGCTGTTAGGATCGAACCGGCTCTTCTCTACGAGCTTCAATCCGCGCCTGAGCAAAAACATTTTCGGCAGTAAGTAACCTGATGTGGATCCGGCATCCTCGAAAGCTATGGTCTTTCCCTTAAGATCTTCCAGACGCTTTATGCCGCCGTTTCTTCTCGTGAAAATGACGCTATGATAGTCCGCCAGGCCGCTCTTCCAGCGGCGCAAAAGCAACTTTCCGGCGCCATGCACAAAGTTGATCACGTAAGTCGGATAAGCGCTTTCCATGTAAAAATCGACCCGTCGTTGCTCCAGAAGCCGGGCGAGCTCGAACGGCGTAGGTGCCGTGATAACTTTCGCCTCGATCTCGGCCTCGGGGGGATGAAGCCTTCGCGCTACGTAACGCACAAACTCTCCGAAGTGGTCTTCGATCTCCTTTCGATGGGTTTCAGAAACCATTCCCAACGAAAGCGTTTTCACTTGCGCAGACTCTCGCGACTGCGCTACCACGCTCGCGCTGAACGGCAAATGCGCGAGAAGTAGCGCGGCGCTAAAAACCCTATAAGAC
>DATACQ010000933.1:0-12541 GCA_036258955.1 Binatia bacterium | reverse complement strand
GCGCGGCCGCAACAACGGGCTAGTTTGCTTTGCAGCGCCGCGCTTGTCTTGTTCCTGTTGCCTTGTGCAGCTTCCGCTGAGGATTTCGTGCTCCATGATCCGGCAGCATGGTCCGGCTTAAAACACTCGACACCCGCAACTTTCACTGACAAAGCACGCTCTACTCTTTCCCGGGGTTCCACGCTCTGGGGCAGCTCTTTTTTCCTCGATAGAACATCCTTGCTGGTACAAAGTGGCAACGCCGGTATGGGTCCCACTGCGAACCTCAGTTCCGCTACGCCAGTGCCGCCCTGGGGAACAGAAAAAAGTTACATTATTCCAGCTCTGGAGATCGTCGGATTTCAGACGCTCTTGAATCTGTTCAATCGCGCATACTTCGGCTGCTGCGATTTCGATACGGATCTCTCCTCCATCAAACGCAACTTGCGGCGAGGCTGGGACGTCGATGATGACAGGTTCACGGTCAATCAGCTTGGACACCCGTACCAAGGTTCGATGTACCACGGTTTCGCCCGAGCCTCCGGCTTGAGTTACTGGCAGGGTCTGCCCTACACGTTCGTCGGGAGCCTGTTCTGGGAGATAGCCGGCGAAACCACGCGGCCGTCCAGAAACGATCAGATTACTACCGGTATCGGCGGCACCTTCCTCGGCGAGGCGCTCTTCCGCATGTCGAATTTTTGGCTTGAACAGGGGAGAGCATCCCGCTTCTGGCGTGAGATTGTGGCGACCGCGATCTCTCCGCCTGTAGGCTTTAACCGCCTCGCCTTCCGCGAACGATTCGACGGTGTGTTTCCGAGTAAAGACCCGGAGTATTATAGCCGCGTGCACGTCGGAATCGTCAGAGCGACTCAAGACGATCGTGACGGCTCCAGGAACCTCAAGCGCCACGAGGGAATCGTCGATTTTGCCTTGGATTATGGTTTGCCGGGGAAGCGAGGTTATACCTATGAGCGTCCTTTCGACTACTTTAGCTTCCAGGCAGCGGCATCGACCGCGATCGGTTTCGAAAGCGTTTCGACTCAGGGACTTTTATTCGGAACTGATTACGACGTCGGCAACAATTATCGCGGACTATGGGGTCTGTACGGCAGCTATAGCTACATGGCGCCCCAGATTTTTCGCCTTGCGAGTACAGCCCTTTCTCTGGGCACGACCGGCGAGTGGCGGCTTTCGGATTCTCTGGCACTGCAAGGAACAGGCCTCCTGGGCGTCGGCTACGCTACTGTCAGCACCATTGGTGATACGACCAACGAACGCGCGAATCGCTATGGCGTGGCGCCGCAGACACTTTTATCTTTGCGGCTGATCGTGGGCGATCGAGCATCCCTCGACCTGACGGCGCGAGAATACTTTGTTAGCGATGTCTCGGCCAGCCGCAGCCGTCATGACAATGTCGTACGCGCCGACGCGTCGATCACGTGGCGCATTCATCAACAGCATGCCGTTTCAGTAAGATATCAGTTGTCCCGGCGTGACTCGGATCTCCGGGAACTCGGGACTCGAACCCAGGATAGGGGCACGCTTGGAATCTTCTATACGCTTCTCGGTCGCGATCACTTCGGCACCGCCGATTGGAATGATGGTGAACGTTAGGCGCCGAGCATTATCGTCCGATGAATGGTTACTGATGGTTTGCGGGAGAAAAAAGCGCAATGGAGGATCACCGTTAATGAAGTCCGACATAGAAAGAAAGATCCCAGCCAGAGTTGCCGCTGCATTCGCCGATATCATTCCGGGACTTGACACCCAAGCCGGACAGCAAATTCTCACAACAGCTCAGGAATTAGTCAAAACTGTATGGGTCGGGAAAATCTACGCTGCATTGCCGAAGGATAAAACCACTACCTCTGAGTACTTCCTGGACGCAGAACTTGAGCAATTCCTAAACGAAGCTGTTGAAGAATGTCATAAAAAACTGTCCGGGATAGCGCAGCGGGCCAAAGAAGAATTCAGTCAATAGGCCTTTCAGGAAGATTCTCGCCGGCGCACGCGCGACCAACGCCGCTAAGGCAGTTCGTTACCTGTTCCTTCCTGCTCCGCCACATGAGATACGTGTCGTGCGAGTGGTTGAACCCTCCCGCGAGTTGATCTATTAATCGGGCGAAATCTGATCGTAGCGTTAGGTGAATGTTGTGCGCGCGCCAGAAACCATCGCTCGACGGCGTACGGGCAAGGAGGTGTTATGAGCCGAGAAGAAACTCATATTGAGTTGCTGAAACAGGCGTACAGGCTATGGAACGACACGAAGGCCGGCACCGTGGACCATTGGCTCGCTCTCATGACCAACGATGTCGAATTTCGCTCTCTTGCCGGCGGCGCTGCACAGTTGGGATTCACCCGCACGAGCACAGGCAAGGACGACGTGAAGCGCTATTTCGCCGAGCTCACTTCTCAATGGGAAATGAAACACTACTTCATCGACGAATACATAGCGCAGGAGGAACGCGTGGTGGCGTTGGGTAACTGTTCATTTAAAAACAAAAGAACCGGCAGGATCCTGGAGACTCCGAAGGCCGACTTTCACCGGTTCCGCGGCGGAAAGATTTGCGAGTTTTTCGAGTTCTATGATACCGCTCAAGCAATTTCTTGCGCGACGTGAGTGCCCGAAGACCACCGCACATGTGCGGCTGACTGCGAACACGGAACCAAGGACCCGCTGGCAATTCAACACGTTATCCGGGAGGTGCAGCGGTGACATTAGAGCCTTCCCCGCAGGCGACGGATGAATCAGCTCGACGCCGGATTATCGTCGATGCGCATGTTCATCTTTGGACAGCGCCTAGCCCCGAACGCCCGTGGGTTCCCGGCGCACGGCCGCAGCTTCCCGAGCCCTTCACGACCGAGCGCTTGGTTCCCATGATGGACCAGGCGGGAGTAGACCGTGTCATCATCGTCCCGCCAAATGTAGAGGGTGACCGGCTCGACTACGCTCAGGAGGCGGTGAAACGGTATCCCGGCCGCTTCGCCATAACGGGCCGGATTGCGCTCGACGAGCCGGCGACTGCTCGTCGCTTGCCCACTTGGCGCGAACAGCTTGGCGTGCGCGGCATCCGGCTGAATATGGCCGGCGATCAAGCCGCATGGCTTATGGACGGAACCGCAGACTGGTTCTGGCCTGCCGCCGAGTCGGCCGGGATTCCGGTCACGTTTCTCACTACCGGACAGACGCATCGCTTCGCTCAGATCGCCGAGCGGCATCCGCAACTTGTGTTGATCATCGACCATATGGGCGTGTCGTCAGAGTGCGTCAGGAACGGAGCGGTTGCGGCTGCCATTGACCAATCTCTCGCCCTCGCCAAATATCCAAACGTTTCGGTCAAGCTTTCCGCAGCGCCGCTTCTTTCGTCTGAGCCCTACCCTTTTCGCGATCTTAACGGTCATATACGTCGCCTGTTCGATGCTTATGGGCCGCGCCGCTGTTATTGGGGCACCGATGTAACCAATTCGTTCGCAAAGGCCACTTATCGCCAGCGCATTACACATTTCACCGAAGAACTGGATTTTCTATCGGAGGATGACAAGGACTGGATCATGGGGCGCGCCATTCTCGCCCGCCTGGGATGGACCTGAGTAGTTGATCCAGCAGCCGGCGCCGTGCAGCAGATTCAGCACCAGATTTGATAGTCCCGATGTATCTAGCATAAGACTGCGCCAGAGCCGTGAGAGGAGATATTCGTTGAACTCAAAACCAAAGTACTTCGATTGCCATTTTCATATTATCGACAAAAACTTTCCGGTGGTGCCTAATCAAGGATTCATGCCCGACGCGTTTACCACCGAGGATTATTTGGCGCGGGTGAAAGAGGTCGATCTTTGCGGCGGCGCGGTCGTCTCCGGCTCCTTTCAGGCTTTCGATCAGACTTACCTATTCCACGCGCTGAATGCCCTTGGGCCTACGTTTGTCGGGGTCCCTCAGGTGCCGCAGACTGTACCGGATCAGGAGTTGCGCGAACTCAACCGTGCAGGGGTCCGGGCAGTGCGTTTCAACGTCAAGCGCGGCGGTTCGGAGGAAATTCATTACCTAGAAAGCATGGCCCGGCGCGTTCATGAGTTGGTCGGCTGGCACACGGAATTGTATGTAGATTCCGCCGAGCTGGCGGATCTGTTTGAGACTCTTGTTTCATTGCCGGCGGTCAGCGTCGATCATCTCGGTCTCTCCAAAGCGGGTTTTGCCACGCTCCTTAAGCTTGCCGAAAAGGGAGTGCGGGTAAAGGCCACTGGCTTCGGGCGTGTGGACTTCGATGTGCGCCCGGCGCTGGCTGAATTGTATGCGGCCAATCCACGGGCGCTCATGTTCGGCACCGACCTCCCGTCTACTCGTGCGCCGAGGCCGTATGAAGATGACGATTACACGATGGTTCTGCAAACATTAGGAGAAGAAAAGGCGGCTAATGTCTTTTACAAGAACGCGATCGAGTTTTATAGACCACCGTCGTCCAAGATCTAGCCCCGCATTATTGATGCTAAGCGGAAAATGTCGACAGAGTGCAAGCCCGTGGAGTAAGCCTCGTAGAGAGCGGACACAGGAGTAAAATGTTACGCCGACTCATTCGGTGCTTGGCGTTCAGTGTATTTCCCTCGGTGATTGCGCTAATCATCAACTCCGCCGTCCTCCTCAAGATACAACTCTATTGGCCGCGTTCGGAGAGGCTTGCTCCTCGGACGTGATACACTGAATAATCCGGGCCAGTGTCCTGTACTAAAGTTCGGTTACAAAGTCCCGAGTCCGAAGTCGCCGTTCCCGCGGAAGCGGGAAACCAGAACTGTCTGAAATTCCTTGATTGCGGGTCGCGCTCCTCGCGAAAGCGGGGATCACGCCAGCTTGCCCGGAATGACGGTTGGATTATGTAGCGATTTCAGGGATACCACACTAGTGGCATGTAAAACGGAAAAAGCGCGAAGCTAAATGATTCCGGTTACGAAAAGACTTCGAACAGCGCAAGCTAAATTGGAGGATTAACATGGCACAGCACATCAATGGACCTCTGTACTATGAGCGCATGGGACGCACGGGGCCGGTAATTGCCTTTATTCATCCCAACCCGATGGATCAGTCCTGCTGGATTTTTCAGATGGCGCATTTATCGACCTGGTACCGGTGTATTGCGATCGATATACCGGGATACGGGCGCTCACCGAAGGCCGAGTCGGGACTTACGATGAACGACATGGCCGAGGCATGTTGGGAAGCGATCGATGACGCGCTGCCCGGCGAAAAGGCGATTCTAGTCGGCTGCTCGGTCGGTTCATCGCTCGCCCCGCACATGTACCACCTTCGTCCGGACAAAACCGCGGCACTCGTGTTGTCGGGCACGGGTTACAATCCGAAGAAGGAATTCACCAAAGGGAGGATCGATAACTACACGGCTAATGGCATCGACTATCGCTGGGCGTACACGTTCGAAGACTTAAGTGCGGCGTTTCGCACCACTCCATTAGCGCACTTCTTTGCGAACCTCTTCACAGAACGCAACCAACACGCGGATGTGCAGACGATCATCCATCAGTTTAAAGCACTCGCGCAGCCCTACGCCGACGGCCATCATGAGCGCATCGCCTGTCCGACAATTATCCTGACCGGCAGCGAGGACAACAGCCATCAACGCGCCTTTGCGCTCCAAGCGCGCATACCCAATTGTGAGTTGAGGACGTTGCCCGGCGCCGGTCATGCCTGCCAGATGGAACAACCGTGGCTCTTCGACCGCTTCATGATCGAATTTCTTGCCAAGCATGGCCTCTTCCCCGGAAAATCGAAGCCGACGCGGACGGTTATCTAGTACGCTGTCCCAGATTTTCCTTATACGGAAGAGACTCGGTTTCGTCACTCCCGCGAAAGCCAAATCTTGTAAGGGCGGGTTTGAAACCCGCCCTTACGCTGGATTCCGGGTCTCGCTCCTCGCGAAAGCGGGGATCACGCCAGCTCGCCCGGAATGACGTTGATCTTATGTGCGAGTTCAGACACACCACACGAGTAAGCGACCACCCCCTAGCCGTCAGCTCGTTGTTTCGATGAACTCAGGGACTCAGGACAGACTTTTAGCGAGATGAAAACCGTTTGGACGGGTGTGGATATTGCCGTCGATATCTAGAAGAATGATATCGGAGGTTTCAATAATGCTTCGGACTGAGCAAAGCACCATGAATGACGTTTCTAGCAACGCTGCCGCTGTGCGATTCGCCTTTGAGAATACGTATGCGCGCGAACTCGAGGGCTTCTACGTGAACTGGAAGGCGGCGCAAGTGGCGCGCCCTAGGCTGCTTAAGTTCAACCGTGAGTTGGCTGAAGAACTGGGGCTCGATGCCGCTGCTCTCGATTCGGAGGAAGGCGCGCGGATCTTTGCAGGCAATGAGACGCCCGAGGGCGCAATGCCGCTGGCGCAAG
This sequence comes from Binatia bacterium, assembly GCA_036258955.1. Classification (GTDB taxonomy): domain Bacteria; phylum Desulfobacterota; class Binatia; order UBA9968; family UBA9968; genus DATACQ01. The sequence continues at coordinate 6,159 of DATACQ010000933.1, read as the reverse complement.
CGTACGCCGGCCACCAGTTCGGGGGCTTCGTCCCTCAACTCGGCGACGGACGGGCGTTGCTCTTGGGCGAGGTGATCGACCGGAACGGACGCCGCCGTGACATTCAGCTCAAGGGTTCGGGCCCGACTCCGTTTTCTCGCGCGGGTGATGGCCGTGCAGCGCTCGGCCCGGTTTTGCGTGAATACCTGATCAGCGAAGCGATGCACGCGCTCGGCATCCCGACAACGCGAGCGCTTGCCGCTGTCGTTACAGGCGAGCCCGTTTTTCGCGAGCGTGCGCTGCCCGGAGCGATTTTGACGCGCGTTGCTGCCAGCCATATCCGTGTCGGCACATTCCAATTTTTCGCCGCGCGCGGTGAGCAGGCCAAGGTGCATCGCTTGGCCGATTACGTCATCGACCGCCACTACCCGGATCTGAAGGGTGACGAAAATCCCTACCTGGGATTGCTCGAACGCGTGTGCGACAAGCAAGCGGCGCTCGTGGCCGGCTGGATGCATGTTGGCTTCATTCATGGCGTGATGAACACTGATAATATGGCGATCTCCGGTGAGACGATCGACTACGGCCCATGCGCTTTCATGGATCATTATGATCCGGCAACAGTTTTCAGCTCTATCGACTCCCGGGGCCGCTATGCCTACGCCAATCAGCCAAGCATCGCGCAGTGGAACGTTGCCCGGTTGGCGGAGACGCTTTTATCCTTGATCGATGCTGATGGGAACCGCGCCGTCGCACGCGCGACTGAGGTGGTCAATACCTTTCCAAGACTGTATGAACGCCATTGGCTAAAAGGCATGCGCGCCAAGCTCGGGCTGGTCAGTGAGGACGAGGCCGATCTCAACCTCGCCACGGGATTTCTCACCGCGATGGAGGACAACAAAGTCGATTACACGTTGGCTTTTCGTTACCTCGCGGATGCGGCCTTGGGCCAGGAGGAGTCGATTCGCGCGCTGTTTGCCGATCCGTCCGCCTACGTTCTCTGGAGTGGACACTGGCGCGCGCGGCTTTCGCGCGAGGCGGTGGCACCTTCCGATCGGGCGCAGGCCATGCGCAGCGCCAATCCAGCGTTCATTCCGCGCAACCATCGAGTTGAGGAAGCCTTGAACGCTGCAGTGGAACGCGGCGATTACGGGCCTTTCGAGACGCTGCTTAATATCCTCTCGCGTCCTTTCGATGATCAGCCGAAGTTTGCCGCCTTCGCCGAACCTCCACCGGACGGGCGAGGATGCTATCAGACTTTCTGCGGCACGTGAGTGAAGAGTTTGGGAGCGACCATTCACAAGCAAAAGACGCCTATCGCTTGACCCACTAGGTTCGATGGACCGGCACCGGGCATACGAAAGTCCAGGAACGGCGCATAGCGCGGCTACGAATCTACGGATCGCCAGCGAAATGCGCCGCAATTGGTTGTTTCGAAAGTCGAGCGTCTATAAAATGCCACAGCAGATTAGCGGCTCTCGCGTTTTGCTTTAGATTAGAAAGGGCGTAGCGCTTAGCATGGCGGAAAAGTTTTATGTCGTATGGGCCGGACGGCAGACGGGAATATTCACAGACTGGGCGACTGCGCAACGGGCGGTAAACGGCTATTCCGGCGCAAGCTTCAAGTCCTTCTCCACCCGCTCGGAGGCCGAAAAAGCATTTCGCTGCGCCAGCTACGCAAAGGTTGGGCGGAAAACACCCAGCGATCCAAAAGCCAGCGCATCGGCGCGGGAACGTCGCGCGAGGCATAACCCCCACCGGTTCGATGTCAGCATCTACTGCGATGGCGCGTGTGATCCAAACCCGGGCCATGCCGGCTCCGGCATCGTTGTTTATCGGGGCGGCAAACTCGTGGAGTTGTGGTTTGGCCTGTACAACCCCAGGGGGACAAACAACACCGCCGAGCTGAACGCGCTCTATCACGCATTGCGCATGGCGGAAGCGGCAATCGAGAGCGGCAACACCGTCGAGGTATGCAGCGATTCGGCGTACTCGATAAACTGCATCCGCAGCTGGGCTCCGAGCTGGGAAAAAAAGGGCTGGAAGAGAGCTGACGGAGAGATCAAGAACCTCGAGGTCATCCAGAACTGTTATGCTATTTACCGCCGCATTAGAAATGAATTGCACCTTACCCACGTTGCCGCGCATGTCGGCACTGAAGGCAACGAACTCGCCGATCGCATGGCCATGCTGGCGGCACAGCGTCAAGCAAAAGAACTGCGCCGGTATGAGGAGAGCATGGACATTCCGGCGCTACTAAAGCTGCGCTGCGGATAATTCGATGGAAAAACGACGCCTCGGCAAAACGGACATGAACGTAAGCGTTCTCGGTTTCGGCGGCTCGGAGATTGGCTATGAGCAAGCGTCGCTCTCGTCGGTGAGCCAATTGTTGAACGGCGCCCTAGACGGCGGACTCAACGTCATCGATACGGCCGAGTGTTATGTCACTAGTGAGGAATTGATCGGAAATGCGATCAGCGCCCGCCGCGCGGATTTTTATCTCTTCACCAAGTGCGGCCATGAACGAGGATGGAGTTATCCGGATTGGCGCCCGGCATCTCTGTGGAAATCCATTGAGCGAAGCCTTAAACGGCTCAAGACCGATCATGTCGACCTGCTACAACTTCATAGCTGCTCGGAAGACGAGCTGCGCAAGGGAGATGCGATCGATTTTCTCAGACGCGCGCGCGAGCGCGGCTACACGCGCTTCATTGGCTACAGCGGCGACAGCCAAGCGGCCCTTTATGCCGTCAAGTGCGGGCAGTTTGATACTTTGCAAACGTCTATCAACATTGCTGACCAAGAAGCGCTCGACCTAACATTGCCTCTGGCAAGAAAAGGAGACATGGGGGTGATTGCCAAACGTCCGGTAGCAAATGTCGCCTGGTCCGGCGGCGTCCGGCCTCCGCCGAACAGCTACGGCTACCCCTATTGGGAGCGACTGCAGAAACTCAAGTACGAATTTGTGCGTGGCGACCTGCATGCGTCAGTGGCCACTGCGCTACGCTTTGTACTTAGCGCCTCCGGAGTTCATACCGCGATTGTCGGCACAACCAAGCCCAAGAGATTCTCCGAGAATGCATCGGCCGTGGCGGCCGGCACATTGCCGGACAGACTCTTTGAAAGCATTCGCAGCCGTTGGCGCGAAGTTGCGGATTCTGACTGGGTAGGCCAAACCTAGGGTCATTCTCGCGAAACACTCACCCGCTCGAAACGCCCGGCCGGATAACAACTACCACGGCCAACAAATCAACTGTTAGACAAACAGTAAAGTCAACTCCGTAGCGACAGTGTACATCTTCGCAACCTTGTATACGTGCGCGTAAACAGAATTCACGCATTGCTACATGCACGTTAGGAGAAAACGCGAAATCATCAACGATGCGGCGCAGAAAACAACCGTCCAGCCGAACCTAAGACTGGCATTCCCATTGCTCTCATATTGCTGCCGAAAGACAGTAAATTGAAAGAGAGGAATGGATATGCCAAATGAACAAGTTACCCTTGATATAAACCCAACGCCGGTCTTCATCCCACCTTTGGTGGGAGGCGATCGCGAGTTCAAGGGGCATGGGCCTAATGTGCAAGTATCCGCTCGCCTGTCGATACGCAACGCGAGAGAGCTGTGGACGACGGTTTACATGCACGCAAAGGAGACAAAGAGTGACTGGACCGAGGCCGAAGGAACCGCAGAGTACCTGGTCTACAGACATCCGGGGACCAGGCGAATCCTTCGAATTCTTTCAGACGTATACTCTTTCACCGGGTACACCGATACGGATCACGATACCGATTACCTCGGCATGCCTGCCGGCGAACTTGTCAGGCAGTTCGAATGTATTGGTGACACGAGAGGCAATGAGGCTGGCCTCAAGACAGGCGTCAGAGCGCATTTCAATCCCATCAAAATCGAGATTGAGCCAAGCGAAGTGCCATTCAAGACGCAGCAAGTCGATCCCACTCCAAAGTTCGTTCCGTCACATGTCGGAGGGGACCGCGAATTCAGTGGCAATGGACCCAGGATCAGCGTGTCCGCAAGTATCTCGGTACAAAATCAATTTGAGATTTGGGCGCGCGTATGGATGCACGCGAAGGAAACTAAGTCTGATTGGACCGAGGCCCTTGGCTCAACGAATTTTATGATTTACAGGAACGACCGCCCAATAGCGGAGATCGTCTCATCCACCTATTCGCAAGCTTCCTATACGGATACCGATCACGGCGACGATGAGCTGACGTTGGGCGCTGACGAACTCGTCGCGCGGTTTGTGTGCACGGGAGACACAGGCGGAAATGAAGCTGGTACTCGGACCGGGGTCGTTGTTCACTTCAACCCGATTGTGTTTCGCGAAGCATAACAGCACCGGCGAACCCGCTACTGAAAAAGGCCTGCGCAATTCCGCAGTGAGCAGCTTGAACTACTTTGCGACTGTGGGGTGATGAGCACACAAAATCGGCCTTGCCGGACACTGAAATGGGTGACCGAGAGGAATTTAGGATGCGGCGGGACGTTGTTGCATCAGACGACAACGTCCCGCTAATCACCGTCGCTATATAAATAACATGTTACTGCCGGCCGCTTCACGCGCGATCTCACAACGAACCTTTTGATCATCACCGCGTGCTCGACAAAATGCAGCCGAACATAGCTTTCATCGTAAAAGGAACTCGGTCCGTGATTCACTTCGCGGCAGGTGCATCCAGATCTAGTGGCGCTCGTTTTCAAACCGTACTCGCGAGTGCAACCATCCTCGTCAATGTCGTAGTGCAAAGCTATTCGGAGATGATGCCAACGTCCGCGGCTGCAAACGTGATCGTAGCGTCGTCACCCCGTTGAAGCAGCGGTTTGCCCTTAGGATTGATGACGTTCACTCGGATGATGCGGCCGGCCGATTCGATTTCGTATTCGACGAGCGAGCCTTGATAGGCGGAGGCGAGCACGCGGCCCGTAATTCGGTTCGTTCCCGGATGCGCCGCTCTGTCGCTCAGATCTATGGCTTCAGGACGGATGTAGAGCAGAGCTTTTTTCGAATCGGTGGTGCTCGTTGCGCCGGGCGGCGCGGCTTGAATGCGAAAACCTTCGTCGGTTTGAACCTCCAGGAGCCCGTCCATTGATCGTATGATCGTGCCGGAAAAAAGGTTCGACTTGCCGACGAAGTCCGCGACAAAACGCTCCCTCGGCCGCTCATAGATCTCCCGCGGCTTGCCTTCCTGGATAACCTTGCCGAGGTTCATCACGGCGATTCGGGTGGACAGCGTCAGAGCTTCCTCCTGATCGTGCGTCACATACACCGTAGTCAAGCCGATATCTCTTTGCAGCTTCAGTAGCTCGATACGCATCTCCTGGCGCAGCTTCGCGTCGAGGTTACTGAGAGGCTCATCGAGAAGCAAAACCCGGGGCTGGACAACGAGGGTCCGCGCCAGTGCGACGCGCTGCTGCTGGCCGCCGGAGAGCTGGGACGGGCGGCGCTGCTCGGTCCCCCTGAGGCCCACTTGCTCCAGCGCCTCTAGAACGCGCCTATGTATCTCACGGCGCTGAACCTTTCGCTCCTTGAGTCCGAAGGCGACGTTCTCGAACACCGTCATGTGCGGCCAGAGCGCGTAATTCTGGAAAACCATTCCGAGATTGCGTTTCCAAGGAGGAATGTGGGTCACCGGCTCCCCGTCCAGGAAAACGGCGCCTTCATCGGGCGAGATAAAACCGGCTATGGTTCTCAGCAAAGTCGTTTTGCCGCACCCACTCGGGCCGAGAAGCGTGTAGAACTCGCCGCCGGCGATCTCCAGATTGACGTGGCGCACGGCCCAGAGATCGCCGTAGCGCTTGCCGATGTTTTCCAGTCTGACCTGGCCTGCCGGCATTCTATACCCTGAAGGCGCTGCCTGTGCGCCCGCCGAAGACGCGGTAAGTCAAATAAGTTCCAATGGAAACCAAAGCGATCGCAACCACGCCAAGCGCGGCGCCGGCGGCGCGGCCCAACGGGCTTTGCATGTAGACGTAGATGCCATAGGAGATTGGACCCGACTCGATCCTTGGAACGAGCATGATGGTCGAGGATAGCTCGACGCACGAAGTGATAAACGCAATCAGGCCGCCGGCCACAAGGCCGCCTGAAATCAGCGGCAAGGTAATCCGGAAAAAAGTGCGTAACCGGTTCGCTCCCAGATTCTGCGCGGATTCTT
>DATACQ010000932.1:0-19984 GCA_036258955.1 Binatia bacterium | reverse complement strand
TTGCTACGAAAGGTTTGCTCTTCGCCGCCGCATCAGGGCCCATTGCGGGATCCGGGTTCAGCTCAGAGCTGAACTTTGCCGCTCACGGCTGACCTCTCGCTCAACTTATCCCCATGAAGGTGCTTATCACGGGCGCCGGCGGACTTATCGCCAGTCATTTCGCACGACGATTGGCGCGCGAGCATGATGTCCTGGCGTTGAAGCGGCTCGATCTCGACATCTCGGACCGCAAAGCCGTTAGGCGGCGGGTTGCGGATTTTCGTGCCGATTGCATTGTGAATGGGGCAGTGGTGCAGGTCGATGCAGCGGAACGGAATCCGCTATTGTCTGAGGCTGTGAACCGAGACGGCGCGCGCTTCCTTGCCGAGGCAGCGCAGGAGAACGGCGCCGAAATCGTCCACTTCAGCACCCAATACGTCTTCGATGGCGAACCGACTGGCCGGCCTCCGTACACAATCAATGATAAAACCCGTCCAGTGAATAATTACGGCCGGACAAAGCTGGCGGGTGAGGAGGCCGTGCGCTCGGCGTGTTCACGCAGCTACGTCGTTCGAACTTCGTGGGTCTATGGCATGGGCAAGGATAGCTTTCTCTGCACAGTGCATGCCGATCTCAGAGAGGGCAAAAGGGTGCGAGTGATCGACGATATCTGGTCTAGCACGACCTACGTGGAGGATCTGATCGATCGCTGCCTGGAGATTTTCGAGCGCCGCCGCTATGGTACCTATCACGTAGTCAATGAGGGCATTTGCAGCTATTACGAGTTCGCGCGAGAAGCCGGCACTTTGGTTGGACTCACCGACCGTCAAATGGATTTCTTACTGGAAATCACCCATGAGGGCGACATGAAACGCGCCGCCACGCGGCCCCGCTACACGCCCTTGCGCTGTCTGCTCTCGGAGGAGCTGTTTCTGCCGCGCATGCGCCACTGGAAGAGCGCGCTCGCGGCGTACGTGCGATCTTCGATCCCTTCAGCCTAGAGTCTCGTGTTTGTGTCTCGTCTTGCGGTTACAGAACTCTAGACCCTGGACACAAGACTCGAGACCTCCACCCGTCATTGACAGCGAGTCGTTACCCGGAATAGAAAACCTTGAATGCCCAGTGTGAAGGAGGTCCTTATGGCGAACATTCCTTGCATTGATACAGACGGTCACGTTCTCGAACGGCAATCCGACATCAGGAAGTATCTGGACGAGCCCTGGGTCAAACGTCCGACGTCTTTATGGCCGGGGGACCAGCCCTGGGATAACGATATGATGGATTCGTTCGAAATGGCGCGCCAGTGGCGGGGTCTCGGCCCGGCAGAGCAGGTTAGCCGCTGGCACAAGATCATGGACGAGCATGAAATCGATAAAGCAATCTGTTTTCCCACCGGCTCGGGGAATATCGCCAAAAACCAAGAGGTGCCCTTTCAGATCGCCGTGGCGCGTGCGAGCAATACTCATTTCGCCAAGGAGTACAATGCGCGCTCGGATCGGCTCTCCTGCGTAGGCTGTTTGCCCATGCGTTCGCCCAAAGCCGCAGCCGAGGAACTGAAAAGAGCAGTAACAGAGTTGGGCTTGAAAGGTTTCGAGATTTTACCCACCGGACTGCCGCTAGCGTTGGGCGATCCGTTTTACGATCCTATTTATGAAGAGGCCGAGCGGCTCGACGTGGTGCTTGGAATACACGGCACCCGTAACACATCGCGCGAGTTGGGCACTTCCGGTCTCGCGACTTTCGCCGAAGTTCACTCCTATGCGTTTCCCGTGGGCATCCTTCTTCAGTTTACCAGCATCGTGTGCCAGGGATTGCCCGTGCGTTTCCCGAACCTGAAGCTGGCTTTTTTGGAAATAGGCGCCACCTGGTTGCCATACTATCTCGATCGTCTGGATGAGCATTGGGAAAAGCGCGGCGAGGTGGAGATGCCGTTGCTCGAAAAGAAGCCAAGCGACCTTGTCCGCGCTTCAAAAATGTATTTCAGCGTGGAACCCGGCGAATCCCAATTGGCCGCAACCGTGGACTACGTGGGCGCCGGCCATTTTCTTTACGCCTCTGATATCCCTCATTGGGATAATGAGTTCCCGGAGAACCTGCGTGATCTCCGCGATCACAAAGGCCTATCACAAGACGCTAAAGAAAAAATTCTCTACAAAAATGCGAAAGAACTTTTCGGGCTGTAAAGCTATGGGGACCGCGGCCTGAAGCGCAATCCAGAATAGCACGACGCCCCGATTCGCGCCGCGCGCGACACGCCGGAACGTTTGTGAGAGGCATCGGGCCGGTGATTACCGGCCCGCATCACAATCAAGACGCGTTCGTAAAATCACCTCGCCTGGCTGGCGGCTGCGATGTCGCCTTCGCTGAAGCGATAGAATTTGGTCGGGTTATCGTGGAGCATTTTGCGTTTGAAGTCATCGGACAAGTCTTTACGCGCCATCAAGTGTGGCAAATCTCCGCCGAACTGGTCGCGTTCGCGCTCGTGGGGAAAATCCGAAGCCCACATAATGACATCGGGATGGACTAGCTCCGGGATATGAGGCGCGATCCGCTCTTCCACTTCCATAGTGAAGAAAATATTACCCGACTTGAAAAACTTGCTCGGCGGCTCTTTGAGCTGCGGGGCGAGACGGGCGGCAAACTTCTCGTAATCTTCTTCCATACGATCCATCATAAACGGCACCCAGCCGGCGCCTGCTTCTAGAAAGGCCACGCGCAGCTGCGGAAACTCCTGAAAAACGCCCTGGAACATCATATTGGTGATTTGCAGAAATAGACCGACCGGATGTTCGAGCATGTGGGCCTCGAGAAAACTGCAGACCCGGTCGAGCCCCAAGTTCTGGCTGACGCCTCCATGGATTGTAAGCGGCACGTCTAAGCGCTGCGCTTCGTCGTAAATCTCGTGAAACACGGGCGAGCCGTAAAGGGGCGTTCTGTTGTTTGTCACTGAGGGCAGGAGACCCGCGCAGAAGCCCAACTCCTTTACGCAGCGGCGCAATTCCGCGGCGGCCGCTTTGGGATCCTGCGGCGCTAAAAGCGCCACTCCCTTAAGACGTGGCGATTGGTTGACGAAGCGATCGTAGAGCCAATCGTTGTAGCCTTGCGCCAGAGCTGCTGCCCATTCGGGCAACTGGATCATTCCTAACGCTAGAGCTGAAGTCGGATAGAGCACGGCCATGTCGATAGCGTTCTCATTCTGGAAGCGAATCCAGGCTTCCGCGTCCGGGTCCTCGCGTTTGCCTTTGCGCGAGAGGCCGCGCTGCCATCCGTCCGCATCGAACATCGGCCAGGTAGAATGCCAGTTCATTTCGGCGAAATTACCTTTGATATGAGCGAATATGTCTTTGTGGTCTTCCATGACGTGCCCGTCTGCGTCGATAACAAAGCGTGCCATGTCGGTTTCTCCGTTTCTATATCATTCCTGCTAGGAAAATGGCTGCCAATGAACTCGGCTACTGCAGAAAGATCTTCTGATACTCTTTCTTCTTGATTTCGAAGTCCTCTCTGCCGAACTGATGCATTTGCACGAACTTGATCTTGTCGGCATCGGGTAAAGGCGGGTGGACTCCCCTGCGATTGACGAATTCTCCCGTCGCGGCCTGTATCCTCATGCTCTCTTCCTCGAGAAAGAAATCGATAAAGGCCTTGCCGGCGCTCGGTCGTGGAGCTTTGGCGCCTAGGCTGATGTATTGTCCGTCGCCGAGCATGTTGTAGTCGCGCACATAATCGAGATTGGCCCCTTGCTTGTTATAGGTCAGCACGAACCGAACAAACGTGATGCCGATGGGCGTTTCCCCGGTGCCGACGCGGTCGGCCGCCGGCACGATGGACTCGACGAAAATGGGTTTAGCGGCGGCCAGCTCCCGAATGAATTTTTCCGCTCTCGTCTTGGTCAAGATCTTGTCGAGACTGGCGAGCCATTGGGTTGTGAGCGTGTGGTTTACCGGATGGGGCATGACCAGCTTGCCGCGGTACTCGGGCTTGACTACGTCTTCGAGTGTTCTGGGCGCTTCCGCCACCTTGATGCTATTCTTATTGTAGATAACGCCATATAAAACGTTCCGATAGCGGGCGCCCAGATTTGGGTCTATGGCATCACTCGCAAATCCCTTGAGGGACGGCGAATCATATTTAGTGAAAGCGCCTTCTTTAAACATAAGCTGCATGTGATCACCGGTGGTGGCAACGACGTCAAACAGAGGTTTGCCGACCCGGTGCTCGCTGAGAGTGCGATCCATTACTTCGGTGGAGCCGCCGCGCCAATATTCCATTTGCAGCCCGGTCTTCGTCTCAAAGGCCTTTTTAGCGCGTCGGCGGTGAAAGTCTCCATAGAAGTATAAACGATGACCTTACCGCCTTCCTTCTTGGCCGCCGCAATGAGGCTGCTGGATTGCGCGAGCGCCGGGTGCGCCCATAAAATGCTGATCGAGGCGAGTATGAGAGAAGTGAGTTTTTGCATACCAGCAGCTCCTTGAGCTCGCAGCGCTTGCTCCAGTTGTGTAGGCGCAGTGCGTTTTCTACGGCAACCGGCGCGGACGACGGCTCAGTTTTTTTCGGCCAGACGCTTGAAAAAGCCTTCGCGCTCTAAGTCGTCCAGCGTGCTTTCGTCCAGATAACGCGCGAGGTTCGTATCGACTTTCACCGCCGCGTTGCGCTGCTGGATGATCTCCAAAGTGTTGCGCAACCCCTCGTGCGACACGCGTGTGGGGAAAGCAAAGCTTTTGGCAAAGTAATTATAAGTCTCTTCAACGCCCTTTGGATTTTTGAACCTGAGCCGCTGGGCGAGGACCGACATCCCTTTCTCGCGGTTATGAATGAATTGATAGACGCCTTCCGCGTACGCTTGCTGGAGCCGCTTCACGGTGTCGCGATTCTTTTCGACAAAAGATCGACGCGCCACCATGACGTTCATCGGGAAGGAGGATCCTTTGACATCGCTCATCTTGACCAGCTCATGCATGCCCACGCGCAGGGCTTCATTGATATCAGGATAGGAGAGCACGGTGGCGTCGATCGCTTTTGCTGCGAGCGCCGCGATCCGAGCGGCCGAATCGCCCGCGGGGAAAATCGTGACCGACTGCCGCGGGATGTTCCATGCCTTCAAAGCGAGGAAGACCGCGGTCTCGGTGGCGCCGCCGACGGCGAGAGTGCCAATCTTTTTGCCGATGAGATCTTCGGGCTTGCGGATCTCCTTCTGCGTGACAAAGCTGTAGGGGAAGGAGTTCAAAGTGCCCGAGATCATCACCAGATCCAAGCCTTGATTGATAGCGTTTAGCGCGGTAGCGGCGTCAACCTGAGCGAAATGTATGCTGCCACCAACGATCGCCTGCACCTGGCGCACGGAGCCGGGCACCAGAACAACGTCGCCGTTTAACCCGTACTTGCTAAAAAATCCCAAGTCCTTTGGTGCCCAGACGGGCGCTTGGAAACCGGCGAAGCCGGCGTAGGCGACGAGATAGGGTTCCTGGGCAGCAGCTCCGGCTGGGATAGCAAAAAAGATGAAAAGGATACAAAGCCACTTTTGCCGCATCGTTATTCCTCAGGTAAAGACTCGGTTGTTAGATGTTTCCGTGTTGCCGCTACAAAACCTGGAAATGGCGTTGTCATGCGCATGACGGTACGGAGCAAAATGGCGGAGGCTCGGTACTTCAGGCACAGGGGTCCTGCTTTACGACGCAGAACTTGATTTCGCAAAGTGAAACCGAAATCATGTCCATCCGCGCGTCCAGCGCTCGCCTTTTTTTATCTTGTCCGCGTAGTAGTTCCACTCGGCAGAGTGAAACATCTCGTCTCTCGGCCGGCGGAACAGCTTCTCGCGGCTGCCGCTCAATGTCTGGATCCACTCCGGAGTCGGACTTTGATAGCCATGTAGACGGGCGATGGCCATTATCTTTGCCGTGCGTTCCATGTAAACCGCGTTTATGCAGGCTTCATCGATGCTCGCCCCTACGGTGACTATCCCATGACCTTTGATCATGATCGCTGACGCGGTTCCCAAGCTTCTCGCCAGGTCCGCGCCTTCGGATTCGTCCAGAATGTAAATGGGCCGCGGAAAAATCGGCGTGCCGCCTTTGAACCGAGCGGACTGCATGTGAACCCAGTCGATGGGCGTTTCCGCCAAACTGAGAGCTATGCACATAGAGGCGTGACAGTGTACCGCGGCGTTGACGTCCGGCCGCGCCTTGAAAATTTCAGTGTAAATCACCGCCTCCCGCGGAATCGTGCCTACGCCGGAGAGTTTGTTGAGCGAATAGTCGAAACGGACCAGCCAATCCTCGTCGGTGTTTTCAGCGCGCCGAAACATTTGCACTGCGATACCCCGATGGTCGGGAAGACGAACGCCGACGTGTCCCCAGATATCGCCGATTTCCCATTCGAGAATTTTGGCGGCGATTTGCAGTTCTTCTTCCGCGCGCGTGATGGCGGAGCGCCCCTCATTATCCGGCGTTGTTCTTTCGTTCATGGTGATTCCAGCTTTCTACGCCGTTAAAGGGGTCGGGAGTCTTTGAGCCGAGGACTCCCGATCCCATAATCTGCGCTCCTCTGCTGCGGACCAGAATCAAATCGCAGAGGTAAGGGGGTCGGGAGTCTTTGATGCGAGGACTCCCGACCCCCTGGTCTCCGCGCATTTTTTTGTCCCAAGACGACCGGCATACACGAACCATGAACTAGGACGCGGCTTTCTGCAGCGCGGCAAAGCTCGCCGGATTCTCCTTCTTTGCCGCTCGGCTCAAATAATCAAACCGCTCGCGCCAATTTACGTTTCGCGGCAATAAGTAAGCAAAGCAGTCGACGTGAGGAAACCAATTCTGCGCCGCATCATAGACGATATGAGGCGGTTCTTTGCCCGCCTGGAGCTCTTTGACCGTGGTGAGCAGAAATTTCCGCACCGCGATCACTGCTTTATCACTGACGCCGAGATGCTCCTTGCTACGATCGCAGATCGCTCCCATGCTCTCGGTCGCGCAGGCGTCGTGATTAAGAAAGTCCTGGATGCCCGTGAAACTGTGCGTTCTTTGCGCTTGCCGGTCCTGCAGATAATTATTGCGAGCGTTGCGAACGCGCGTGTAATCCGGGTTGATTTGTGTGCGCCGGTGGACTTCTTCCTCGCGCACGGCGCGCCCTCGACGAAAGCCAATATCATAGCGCCAGCAGTGAGTGTCGTCTGCGGGGACATAAACGTGAATTTCGTAGCCGTCGAGCTCGCCGGCCGCGCGACCGGCGGGCACACAGCCGTAGACGGGCATGACGAAGCTCGAGATCCGCACGTATCGTTGCTGCTCGGGTGCGTTACGTGTTGCGATCAGGCGCACTCCGAAATCGGTATCCTCAGTTTCATAAAGAGGCGCGGCGTCGGCTTGGTAAAGCGGCTGGTTCCCATTGCGATTGAATGCGCGGTGTAGAAAGGAGAGATGGGAGGAATCGCACTCGCCCTCGAGGCCCTGGAGATAATTACATTCGAGTAGGCATTTCGTCACATAGGTTCGCTCCAAAGGCACTTGGGTCCATTCGTAATTCGGAAAGAGCGGCATCTGGTTACGGGGACCGAGGTACGCGTAAATGACGCCGCCCGCTTCGCGGGTCGGATAAGCCGTGTGTTGGAGTTTTTTGCGAAAATCGCTCGCGCCGGGTTCCGCCGGCGTCTCGAGGACATGACCGTCGATATCGTATTTCCAGCCATGATACACGCACCGCAGGCCACACTCTTCGTTTCGTCCGAAGAAGAGTGAAGTGCCGCGATGAGCGCAGTGCTCGCCGAGGAGACCGACACGCCCGCGCGTGTCCCGGAAGGCAACCAGTTCTTCGCCCAGCATCTTTACTCGTACGGGGGGACCATCAGCGGCGGCGATCTCTTCCGACAAGAGCGCCGGCACCCAATAGCGCCGGATCAGATTGCCCATTGGAGTACCGGCATTGGTTCGAGTGAGCAGTTCGTTATCTACGCCTGATAGCATAGGAACCCTCCACTGGAGCTACGAACGCGGGCCTTTATCCTTCTTCGTTCTGCCTTCATCCTGTCTCACGTGTACAAAGTGCCGGCCGCAAAGATCTCCCCGTAGGAGGGCGGTCGGCGGATCATCCCTTGTTCTAGGTTATACCTAATGAAGGCGTCCATGGTTGCTTTGTTGAATTTGACGCCGTATTGCCAGGGATCGCCCCAAGACGCTACTTGCTCCTTCATGCGCTCGCGTAGGTAAACGACCGAGAAACCGCCGCGGTCGCTGAGAATATCGTCGTAGGCGATTTGCTTCGCTTTCTCGAAGCCGGCGTACAACTTGGCCGCCAATTCCGGGTACTCCCGATCGAGCTTTCGGCTCATCACGATGATGTGCACGGGGGTAAAGATTCCGGTATCCCTGTAAAGCTCCTGATCCTCTTCCATGTAGTTGGGAAAGAGGCGGCGCACCGATGGGCTGCTTTCGAGCGCGTCGAACAACTTTGTATCGGAGATGTCGGTAATCAGCGCGTCCAGCTCTCCTGCGATCAGTCGCTGGGTCATGTTCTTGGACTCATCCACGTATTCGATGTTCAAAGAATCATCGTGCACAGGAAAAACTTCCCTGGCTTGCAGTACCCATTGAGCGTTTGTGAAATCGACGCCATGGCGTTCCTTAAGCAGTCCCCGAGCCCAGACGGTGAGCGCCGTACGATACGTGCGCGAGCCGATTTTCTTGCCGCCGAGATCTTTGGCCGAGTGAATGCCGGAAGCAGCGTTGCAGAAAATGAGCTGGTAGACGGGTTTGCGCTTCGAAAAAATCGGCAAACCGATGATTTCCCAACCAGCTTCTATGGCGGGAAGGAAATACCCGATGTTCAAGTCCAGCAGACCAAAAAGGCCGGCCTTGAGTCTAGCGTCTTCCTTGTTGATCATGGAGGAAGACTTGACGGGCTTCAGCACGGCCCCATCGATCGGCACGCGCCCCTCGAATAGCGGCATCGTGATGTCATAGCGCATTTGCGACACTTCTATTTCTAGTGGGCTGGACTTCATTTCTCCGGCGGCTCCGCTGAGCGTAAGCGCAGATTAGGGGGTCGGGAGTCCTCGATCAAAGACTCCCGACCCTTAAGGTCTTTAACGTACTGGCAATTGGCTGTTCAAGCCTCGTATCACCGAACAACCCCCTCTTCAAGCCAATCCGTGTTCCGCGAACTTTTGCGCGAGCAGATCCGGTTGGCCGTGTTTCTTTGAAAAGAGCCGCTCTATGTCACCTGGACCGGTCTGCAAAAGGCTCGCGGGGTTCCAGCGCGGCTTTCGGTCTTTGTCCACCAGCCGAGCGCGGACACCCTCGCAGAAATCCGAGGCTGCGCAGAAATTCAGTGCCAGATCCCATTCGCGCAGGAACACTGCGCGCTTTGGCAGTCGCTTGCCTTCGGTGAGCTGTTTGAAAATAGCCCGAACGGAGGTGGGCGAAGCGGCCCGATAGCCATGCAAGGCGGTCTTAATCCATTCGTCATTACCGCTCCAACCGCGCATCGCGCTATCAACTTCTTCAATGCTCGCACCACGGGTGAAACTTCGCAGGACCTGATGGCGCATCATAAGCGCGGACCGGCTGGTGGCGTTGGATTCGGAGCGCAGGCTTAGATGATCGCGTAGGAGTTGCTTATTGTCGTTGCCGTCGCATGTCCATCCTAATGTTTTTAGCTCCTCCAGAAGCTCCTCCTTCTTGGTTGACTGAACCAGGTGATCCGCCAAGCCTATCGCGACCGCGTCGTTCCCGTCGAACCGCGCCGAAGTGAGGGCGAGAAACAGCCCTAAGCCTTCCGGCAGGCGGTTTAAAAAATAAGTCCCGCCGACATCCGGAAAAAAACCGATGGCTCCTTCCGGCATCGCCATTGCCGTGCGTTCGGTGACGACGCGGGAGCTCGCTCCGTTCATGAGCCCAATGCCCCCGCCCATGGTGATGCCGTCGGCCCAGCAGAGGATCGGCTTTTCGTAAACGTGAATGAGATAATCGACAAAATATTCCCTCGTGAAGAAGTCAACCGCCAGCTGAATCCCTCTACCGTTGTGCAAACCGGTCGCAAGCGACTTAACGTCGCCGCCTGCGCAGAAAGCTCTCGCTGAATTCGAATGGAAGACGATACAGGCGACTTCGGGACGCTGCCGCCATTCGAGAAGCTTACTTTCAATAGCTGCAAACATGCGAAGGCTCAGAGCGTTGAGGGCGCTTGGATTATCAAGGCTGAGAACGCCGATGCGGTAAGCGCCCGCCTTTTCCTCGCTGAAGCTCACATACGATGCTGCGGTCGCGGAATGGTTGTCAGTCATAGGTGTCATTAAATCGCAAAACCGATTGAGCGGCAATTTCAGCCGTTCCGAGCCGCCAATGGATAAGCTTACTGAAGCGCGCGAGGTCAGTGCGCCGGATCGAGGATCGCGGTCGCTCGTGCGTCACTCTCCGGGGTGGCAAAATAATGCCACTCTGCCAATTTATTAACCGTGAACCTCACCTCCGAGCGCCTCTGGTTTCCCTCGATTGCACTAGTTTCTTCTTAGATATCAGTTACTTCGAGCGCCCATCGTGCTTGGCACTCCTTTTGCTCGATGGCTTAAATACTCGCAATTTCAGGCAGTGAAATAGCAAGTAGAAGGAGAACTGACCGTGGAAATGATGGATACCAGCGAATCGGCGATTCACTTCGACAACAACCTCTTGCAAGCGGCTCTATGCCACCGGTGCGGCACCAAGATTTATCCCGCCAGCGAGATGGAAGCGCACATGGACCGCCACCAAGTTAAAGATATGTTTTTGGAAGGTGAACTGAAAAAGCTTCAGTACTCAATGAACAGAATGAGATAGTTCTTCCCGCCTGTTCGTGTATCGTACTACCCTGCTCGCACAAATCTCACCTCATCTATCTGCCCCGGTCGCTTGAGGCGCTGCTACGCGCCTCAAGGGGGCAGACGCGAGAAGTCTCAGTTTAGGCTTCCCACCCGAAAAGCCTGCGCGCGTTTTTCACCAATATCTTTTCTTTGACGGAATCCGGGGCATCGATCTTCTCGAAGCTCATGAGCGCGCGTTCGAGATCAACGTAGGGAAAGTCGGTGCCGAAAAGCGCTTTGTCCTGCAAACGTCCGGCGATCGCCTTGCGAAAAACTTCCGGCAATTGCTCCGCCAGATATCCCGACGTATCCGCATAAACGTTTTTCTTGTGGGCTATCACGCCGATCAATTCTTGTTCCCAGGGCCAGCCGGGGTGCGCGGCAAGAATTTTCATTCGGGGGAAATCGCGTGCCAACGTGTCCAGATGAATCGGTCTGCCGTAATCCAAGGCGATGCCGCTCCCGCCATCAGTGCCGGCACCGAGAACGGTGAATCCTACGTGGAACATTACCGGCTTGCCCCCCGCCTGAAGCACCTCCCAGATGCCGTAGAGTCTTCGGTCATGGGGGTAGAAGGCCTGATCAGGCGGATGAAACTTAAAGCCCAAGACCTTTGGATTTTTTACCAGCTCTTCCGCATAGCGGGCCACCGCGTCTAGATCCCCGGCTGCCGTATCCAGGGATGCTAAGATGCCGGCAAACGCATGTGGATAGCCGTCTACCAGCTCAATCACGTGATCGTTACTGTTGCGCTCGCCGAGGGGAACGGTGGAGGGATGCCAGCCAATCAATAATGCCTTGACCTCTTGGCGCATGTAGAGACTGGCGAATGCTTCGGCGGTCCGCGGCACGTCCTTTAGATCTCGCCTGAAATAGCTGCACGCGTGTGCGTCAAGACCGCGCGTGCTCGGATGAACGTGGACGTCGATAGCGCGCATAACGATCAGTTTCGCGATTGCGCCTCGAGCCACGGGTTGCATTCCCCGCCGCGATAAAAGGTTTGTCCTTCGTCAGCCATGGTCTTGAGAAGCCTCGGGGCCTCCAACGGCCCTTGCGCCAGCCGATGGTTTATCTCATCTAGTTCTCGCAACAGCTCCGCGGCGCCTAAACTGTCGATCTGCTTTAGCGGCGGCTGCGGTATTTTAATGCCTTCTACGGCGACGAAATCTACTGTCGGAGGGGTTTCCCCCAACTCCGCAACCCGCGCGGCTGCGACCAGGATCGCTACGCTCAGCGCCATCTTGATGCTGGCCTCATCGAGATTCGCACCAGACACTTCAGCCAATTCGTAAATTCTCGAATTAGGATTGCCGTTAACATAAAACGGCGGATTTTTTCTTGCCAGTTCCCCGAGGAGTTTCGATGAACGCAAGAAAGAGTCGCCGCGAAGCTCGAACATCATGCGGGTCACATCTTCAACGATAGACGGCTTCCAGCTATCGAAGCTGATGAATGGCGGGAGAATTTGGAGATCTCTTGCTGCCGCATCGACTTGTTCGATGCGCGCGCCGGATTCCAGCAGGCGCAGTGCCATGACAGCGTAGATCATTAGGATGCCATTGGAGACGAAACCGGAAATGTCGCGCGTCTCGATGGGCTCCCGTCCGAGGCTTCTCAGAAACGAGAGTACGGCTTCGCTATGGGTGACGTGCATATCGCCGCGCACGACCTCCACCATTCGGGTGTAAAGGACGGGATTGAAGAAGTGGGTGAGCGCGAATTTGCCGGCATCGTAGGAGCCTTCGTCGAGCAAGCTCGCCCGTGTCACCGAAGAGGTGTTGGTGGTGAGAATGCCCGTGAAACCCGCATCCGCCAAGTCGCGATAGACGCTCATTTTCGTCTTTGGTTTCTCGGAGACGGCCTCTGTAATCAATCCAGCGAATCGAAGATCTGCAAGACTCTGCGCGCGGATAAGCAAGCGATGGACATTTTCAACCTCAGCCTCGCTGATTCGGTTTCGTCTCTTGAGGCGATCGACCGTCTGTTCGCGGCGCTTTTCCAAAGACGCCATCGCCGTAGTGGATACGTCGTAAACCAAGGTTTGGTATCCCTTGGCCGCATAGAGAAAAGCGATATCGAAACCCATCACGCCCAACCCGACTACCCCCGCAGTTTTCATTTGTTTCATCGCGTTCACGCTAGACGCAGCTCACCCAGCGCACTTCAGCCAAATTTGATTTAGCGCCGGCGCTGCCTTGACATAGGCTCGACCCTTTTCTAACGTCAGCACGAATTGTGACAGTAAGAAGATAGAACATCTCGGTTGTCGCCACGTTCGAGACCCGGAGGAATTCATTTCATGAAGCTGGCTAAAGTCCCACTACTCGTGTCCCTGTGGGTTGGGCTTGCTATTTCGATTACCGGGAATGCTCAATCTGCGCAAGGGCCGGAGCTGGAAAAGCTGAATATTTGCTATTCGTCCATCGCGGCAACTTCGGTGACCACGTGGGTGCCGCAGGAAGCCGGCATATTCAAGAAGCACGGCCTCGACGTAAACATCATTTATGTCGCGGGGGCCCAGGCGATAACCACGTTAATATCCGGCGACACGCAGATCGTGCAGGGTTCCGGTGCGGCCGCGGCACTCTCCCGGTTGTCGGGCTCGGATTTGACGGTGATTGGCACGACCATCAATGTCATTCCCATGAGCCTAGTTACAACGCCGGATATCATAACGGCGCAAGACCTCAAAGGAAAAACTTACGGCGTAAGCCGCTTCGGTTCCCTCACGGACTTGGGACTCAAGAGAGCCGTGAGCGAATTGGGGCTCGATCCTGAAAAGGACATCAAAATGATTCAAACGGGCGGTGTTCCGGAAAACTTGCTCTTCATGCAACAGGGCGTGATCAAGGGAGGCTTGATCTCCTCGCCCACTTTGGAGAAAGCCAAGGAACTGGGCTACAGGGAATTCATGAACCTGGCGAACTTGAAATACAGATATCCGGGAACGGCTCTGGTGACGACGGACAGCTTCATCCGGAACCGACCTCAGACGGTTAATCGCTTCCTGAAAGCTACTCTGGAGGGGATCAAATACGCCAAGGCCAATCCGGATTTTACGGTCCGCGTGCTTGGCAAGTATACTCGTAATACGGACACGAAGCTCCTCATGAGCGCCTTCAAGAGCTACGTGCTTGGCTACATTCGTGACGTTCCGACAGTTACGCCGGCCGAAATGGAAGCTGTTTTGGAAGACATCGCGACGCGCAATCCTAAGGCGAGGGGCGTCAATGCGCGACAGTTCTACGACCCGGCGCCTTTGGAACAATTAGTCACCGAGGGCTTCATAAAAGAGCTAAACGCGCGCTAAGCAAACTTGATCTTATCGAATTCCGTAATCTTGAACTGCTCGGCTGCGCCCCGGGCAGGATGGTAAACTGATGCAAGGTGAATTCATGCGCGTAATCGCTGCGCGCGACTAAGCCGTCCACCGGAATCACGCAGGTGTAACCGAACGGGCGCACGGCGGCCGTTGCCGTGTACATACGGCCTGATTGCTCGATGCGCCGCAGCAAATCACATTTTTAGACGGCGCTGCTGAAGCATGGGCTGCATTTCGCCGCTGTAGAACTTGTCGAAAGCTGAACGTATCGAATGAGGAGCATTATGAAAGCCGCCGTTCTTTACGAAGCACGCCAGCCGCTGAGAATTGAAGATGTCGAGATGCCGAAAGTTCACAACGATGACGTGCTTCTCAGGGTCGCCGCGTGCGGCATCTGTCACACTGATTTGAAAGTTGCAGAAGGCCGCAGCCGCTTTACGCCGCCGACGGTCTTAGGACACGAGGTAGCGGGCACTGTCGAGCAGGTGGGAGCGCGCTGCAGCGATTTCAGGCCGGGCGATCGCGTCATCATCGGCATGCGCTACAAATGCGGCCGTTGCCGCTACTGCCGCTCGGCTCGGGAAAATCTATGCGAACACCGCCCGGCGCCGCCACCCCTGAAAACAGCCGACGGTGCGGATGTGACCCGCTGGAATGTCGGCGGGTTCGCGGAGTACGTCGCGGTTCCTGCGTACATGGCTTTCAAAATTCCCGACGGCATGTCCATGGAAGAAGCGAGTATTGTCGGTTGTCGTGTGACCACCGCGTACAATGCGGTGAAGCACCGCGGGCGTCTCGAGCCGGGGGATTCCGCCCTGGTGATCGGCTGCGGCGGCATAGGTCTCAACACCGTGCAATTCCTCAAATGCTTCGGCGCGTATCCGCTCATCGCCGTCGATATTGTGGATGACAAGCTGCAGGCGGCACGAAACTTCGGCGCCACGCATACGATCAACGCCGCCAGGGAGGATCCAGTGAAGACGGTCCTTGAGTTGACTGGTGGCGGCGTTGATAAAGCTTTTGAAGCGATCGGGAATTCCAAGACAGCCGACCAGGCCATCCAAGCGACGCGACCCGGTGGCACGGCGACGATTATCGGCGGATTGGGCAGTGGTCCGTTTACGATCAGCAGTGGCGCGTTTGTCACCCGCGAGATCACCATCACGGGCGTCTCAAGCCGGCAAGCCAATGATGTGGAAGAAGTTTTTGAGATGGCAAATGCCGGCCGCATTCAATTGAAGAGTCTAATCAGTAGAAGCTATCGCTGCGATCAAATCAATGAGGCGCTGAATGATCTGGAGCACGGAAAGCTCAACATGGCAGTGTCGCTGTGGGAGCTAGATGAGAAGTAGACAAGGAGATACGGCGAAGAGATAAGGGGACGAGGGGACGAGGAGAAACAGACACGGAGGTATGCATGAACGGAATCATTGACGCAGACACGCATATTTCGGAAGGCGAAGCGATGTGGCAAATGATGGACACGGATTTCATGCCGCGCCGGCCGATCATGCTAAAAGTTCCGCAGGATACCTGGTATGGCAATCGTGACGCATTCTGGCTCGTCGACGGTGAGATCTATCCAAAACCCGCAGGGAGGGGGAGCTTCGCTTTGGTGACACCGTCGGCGCAGAGCGTCCAGATCGGCCGCAAGGACTCCACGGTCGAGACCCGGGAGATGACCGATATGCCGGGGCGCATCGGTGATATGAACAGGCTCAACACGGCGGTCCAGGTAGTCTATCCGACGCTTTTTCTCGTCTACAACACCAAAGACGCGGGACTCGAGCTGGCGCTCTGCCGGGCGTACAACCGCTTTCTGGCGAAGGCCTGTGGCCAAGCGCCGGAGCGCGCCAAGTGGGTCGTCGTGTTGCCGTTGCAATCCATGCGGGAGTCCATCGATGAGATTCGCTTCGCTAAACAGCACGGCGCAGTGGGAGTATTCTTCCGGGGCATCGAGGGCGAGCACACGTTGGATCATCCCTACCTGTTTCCAGTTTACGAAGAGGCGCAAAAACAGAACATGTCGGTCTGCGTTCATACCGGCTGCGGCGTCAAAGAAGTTCTCGAGATGTTCGAGCTTGCGCGCAATCACACGTTTGGCCACACTAGGGTGATGCCGCTATTGGCGTTTCGTGACCTGGTGGCTAACAAAATTCCGGAAAAATTTCCCGGATTGCGCTTCGGTTTCATTGAAGCCGCCGCGGGCTGGGCACCGTTTCTCATTCACATTCTGCGGCGGCTGTTTAAGGAACAATGGCAGCATGGCACGAGCGCTGATCTGTTTCGCGACTACCGGCTCTACATCGCTTGCGAAGCGGACGAAGATATCCCGTACATCGCAAAATACACGGGCGAGGATCATCTGCTGATCGGTTCCGATTATCCGCATAGCGATCCCTCCCGGGAAGACCAGTTCGTCAATGTGCTCAACACGCGGGAAGATTTGTCGCCGCAACTGAGGCAAAAGATACTTTACGACAACCCGCGGGCGTTCTATGGGATCTAGCACGAACCGCCGAGTAGGGGAGTGCTGGAGTTTATCTGTCGCGCGTAACGTGCCCGCAGGTACTCTGGTTAATGGGTTTTTCTGCCCGCTGACAGCGGAGAAAGAGGCCTTCCATCAGCCAAGTCCCGGGAGGGAAGAAGAGTGTGACATTACACCGGCTTGTGGAATAGCTGCGTGCAGCTCGTGGAGTCCGTCATGCCGGAGAAAGCGGGCATCCAGGTTTGTAGTGGCGAGAACGCCAAGAAGACTTGATTCCTGCGTGCGCGGCAGTGAGGAAATTCGTAAGACGGCGGGTTTTTTTCGGTTTTTAGCTGTTTTCGTTGCGGCGCTCGGACTGATCTCCGATGCCCAGGTTTGGGCGGCCGATGCGCCCCAGCGGGTCCGCATCGCTTATGCCAGTCGCAGCAGCTCGGCCATGCCGCTCTACATGGCTTTGCAGAAAGGCTTCTTTAAAGCCGAAGCGCTCGAAGTCGAGATCATCCAAATGAACCCGCGGCTCGGCGCCAGTGCCGTCGTCAATGGCGACGTCACCTTTGCGACTCCTTTTACGAGCACCTTCCGCGGCATTCTCCAGGGATTTCCCATAAAACTGGTGTTTATCCACATCAAAAAAGGTCCCTATTACGTGATGGTCCGGCCGGAGATCAAGGACGTGCAGCAGTTGAAAGGCAAGAAGATCGGCGTGGCGACGATCAGAGGCACGGATCAACTGGTCGCGGAGGAAATGCTCCAGGCCAAAGGGTTTAATCCGAGTCAACTGCAAGCGGTGGCCATTGGCGACGGTCCGGTGCGCATGCAAGCATTGATCAGCGGGGCGGTGGATGCGATCTCAGTGGCGCCGCCGCACGATCTAATGTTGCGGCGCATGGGTTACACGGCGCTTGCCGGACCCCCGGAGGTGGGATTGCCTTCCGCCGGCATGCTGACGGCCGATCGCTTGATCAAGGACAACCCGCAGGTAGTCAAGCGAACCCTTAAAGCGCTACTGCGGTCGCACCATTATATAATCGAGAACAAACAAGAGACGATCCAGACCTTGATCAAATGGTTGCCGCAACCACTCGATGCCGCGGAGCATTCCTATGACAGCGAGCTCAAAACCTTAAGCCGAGACGGCATACTGACGGACGCTGAGATTGAAGCGATCATTGCGCGGGTCGGTGAAAAGAAACGCCCGCTGGACGAAGTACGGGATTTTTCGTTTGCCAGGCAAGCGCTAAAAGAACTCGAGGCGAAGTAATCACGCTGGGGTACTGGAGTGATGGAGTCGTGGAGTGATGGTCATTCGGAATTAGTAGTCCATCACTCCACGAGTCCGAGTTCCCGCTACTGACGCGTGCCGAAGGTGTTCTGCTCGATCATCCACTGCTTCTGGGGCGAGAGGTCCACGCGCTTGTTATCGACGTTTTGATCTTTGGCCGTTACGCGCAGGATCTCGAGAGCTTCTTTTGAGGAACTTTCAAACCAGTATTTGAAACCGCGCGGGATCAGGATCCCTTCGCCTTTGCGGTATTCGCCGAGCAGTTTGTCTCCTTCGCCGTAGAACTTGGCCGCTCCCCCTATGACGTACCAGAACGCGTCGTCTCCCGTATGCGTGTGCAGGTTGTTTTCGCCGCCCTCTTTTACCACCTGAACCATGACTTTCATTAGATCACTGTTGCAGACCAGCATCGACTTTTTCACGCCCTCGAATTCCGGCGTTTGGTATCTAAATTCCTTCGCGTCTTGGGGCATGGCTCACCTCGCATGAAATTTTTTTCACCGTGTGCGGTGAATCTGTCCGAGCTTATTCCCGCCGACGGGAGCCGTCAAGGGGCGGTGTCGGCTGTTGACGCTGAGACGCCTGACGTATAACTTGAGCGAATTTCGCGAGGCGAAGTTTCGATGCTATGTTTTCGGTTCCGTAAAGAAGCGGGATTCCCCGCGGCAGGAACTCATTTCCTGCCGCTTTGAGGATGGTCGCAATGTCATTCTTGAGCTCAAGTCGGAATAATCGCGCTTGTAACCGCAGGCGCGTAGCGCAAAAGTAGATCGAAGTGAGGAGATTATCCTGCCCCAGCTTAAGAGCTAGCATGACTTCATCGCCGCCACGGCCCTCACAGAGCAAACATCGGAGGATACCAACACATGAGTGATATTCTCATTACGAAGGCGCGCGTCCTTCCGATGACGCAAGAACGGAAGCTCTTCGAGGGCTATGTTCGTGTGCGCGCCGGCGTCATCGAGGAAGTGGGAGAAAATTTTACTGCTACCATAGCGCAAGACCAAGAAGTGATCGACGCTTCAGGCTGCGTCCTCATGCCCGGACTCATCAATGCCCATACGCATCTTTATCAAGTCTTGCTGCGCGCGGTGTGGGAGGATCTGGAGTTGATGCCCTGGTTGAAACGCATCTATGGATGCGCCCGGGTGCTGCGCCCGGAGCACTTCTACTCGGGAACTTTGCTTGGTTGTGCCGAGGCGATCCGCAGCGGGGTCACCACTGTTTGCGAGCACAACTTCCTGAATCCAACTGAGGAATGCGCCGTTGAAACGCTGCGTGCGATGCGCGAATCGGGACTTCGTTCGGTTTTCGCCAGAACGATCATGGATACGGGCGAGATCGTGCCTGAATGCACGAGAGAGAAGCCGGCCGCCGCCTTTCAGCGCATTGAAACGCTTTTAGCCCAACATGCGGGCGCGAACAAACTGTCTTTTATGACCGGTCCCAACACGCCGCCGATCAACACCAGCCCGGAGTTGCTGGGAGAAATTCGCGCTTTCGCCGACGCCAAAGGTTTGGGTATCAGCGCCCATGTGGCTGAATCGACGTCAGTCGTCGAACGTGTACAACGCGAGCACGGAAGTAGCGGCGTGGTGGAATTCCTCCAGCGGTTTGGCATTCCCGGATCGAAATCCATCTTTGCACATTCGGTCCACGTGTCCACGGCCGAAATCGCCATTCTCAAAGAGACCGGCTCCTCGGTTTCACACAATCCGGTGAGCAATATGATGCTCGGCGATGGCGTTGCGCCTATAGTGGAAATGCTCGCGCAGGGAGTGAACGTCGCCCTGGGCACCGATGGCGCGGCGAGCAATCATTCCCAAGATATGTTCGACACCATGAAGGCTGCCTCGCTGCTGCAGAAAGTGCATCACCGAAATGCAGGTATCATCAGCCCGTATGAGGTTCTCCGCATGGCGACTATCGACGGAGCAAAAGCCTTGAAGCTGGATGGCGCCTGCGGGACGATCGAGCCCGGGAAAAGAGCGGATCTGATACTGGTGAAGTTGGATACGCTGCACAATCAGCCGGTCAACGACCTAGTAAGCCAGATCGTCCACTGCGCGAAAGCGAGCGACGTTC
>DATACQ010000931.1:0-3760 GCA_036258955.1 Binatia bacterium | reverse complement strand
GCCCTAACGGTGGAGATCCGTCCACACTATCGGGTGCGGCGGCCATTGCTTGAGTAGGCCGCGGCGGGCGGCGCGCTACACCTGCGTTCGGATCAGCGCAATATCTTGATTCAGCCCACGGCGGTTCAAGTTCAAAGTTCGTGGGGGAAATCGGGTCAGACTTGAATAGATGAATGTATCTTACTGCTGTCTGCTTTGCGATTGCCGTGTAGCTTCCGTTAACGTCCGGTAATAGTGCCATACGAAAGCTTGTAACATCGGTCCAGGTGGCGAGGCTCGTGATTCGAATAACAGATGTTACTTTCCGAGCAATCCTTTTAAGCGCTCGATGACTTCGGGAGGCTGGTTTACCACTTCCTTGGCAAGTGTCTCGAGCTCCTCGCCGCGGATCGGTTCGACCTCGAGTTGTTTCTTATTGGCCTCGTCCACGAAAGCGGGATCGCTGGTGGCTTTCACAAAAGCATCGCGCAGAATCTTGACCCGTTCGGTGGGAAGACCGGGCGCGGCGACGATCGGCCACGAGCCGAAGCGACCCGCATCCAGGAACACCGATGTCAGCCGCCGGCTTGCTTCCGGGGTCTTGTACTGGTCCATGAGCTCATAGATCGTCGGCACTTGCGGTAAGCGCCCGTCGCGCTTGGGGCCGGTTTGAATAAGCACGCGGACGAAATCTTTTTTGCGCCAGCTATGAAACGGCTCGCGCCCGAAGAACACCGAGAGCGAGGTGGAATTGCACTGAATCTCACCCTTTTCGATGGCTAAATCGACCTCGCCGCCGCCGGGATAGCCGGTGACCACAGCGAGCTTGAGCCCAAGGGTTTCCTCGAATAGCTTGGGTAGGATATAGCCGGTTGTGCCGCGGCCGGTCGTGCCGCATTTCGGCGGGTCGGCTGCGTTGCGTAGATCCTGAATGGTTGCATAGGGGCTATCCGCTCGAATGTAAAACAGTCGCGTTGCGGGGGTCGAGCTGCCGATCCAAGTCATCTTTGGCCAATCGAATTGGACTTCCTTGCGACCGATCAACTGCTCAAAGTAGAGAGCAGCATTAAACGTACCCAGGGTCAGGCCGTCGGGCTTGGCGATCCCATATATATAGTTGGCCGCGACCATCGAGCCGGCGCCGGTCATCGACTGCACAATAAATGCTGGAGAACCGGGAATATACTTGCTCATATACTGCCCGGCCAACCTGGCCCAGGTGTCGTGGGTGGTGCCCGCCGGATAGCCGACAATGATCCTTACGCTCTTGCCTTCGTAATAAGGAGTTTGTGCGATCGCGTTTATAGCCGACAACACGAGCAGCGTGAAGCTCGCCGCAATTTTCATAGCCATGAGCCAACCCTCACGAATCTGTCCAGCGCACGTTCTGGTCTTCTGCCTGTGAACGCCACCTATCTATGTCAGCGGCCGCCAAAAAGAAAGCGGCCGAGTTCCACCCACCAGCTGTTCCTACTCTGATGCGTTCTCGAGGCGCGAGCTTAACGATGTTGGTTGTTTGAAGGTAAATCTCAGGACAGGTTTGGAGCTAACTCGTTCAACAGTTCAACCGTTGAACGAAAGTTACCCTGCTACTCGTTCAAGCGGTTGGCGATTTGAACGGGTTCTTAGGTTGCTATACTCTCGGGCTCATGAAACTGAAATCCGTAATCGTTATCGCATGCTTATGGTCCATCGTTGGTCTGCTCTTTCCGCTATTAGCCGCCGCACAGTCGCCACTCAAAGTGAGAGCCGCTTACGGCGCGATGTCCGCCGCGATGGCTCCGTTGTGGTACGCCCAGGATACAAAGCTCTTTGAGAAATTTGGCGTTCAAGTGGAGCTCCTCTATATCCAAGGGCAGCCGATCGCGCTTCCCGCGCTCGTCACGAAAGAAATCGATGTGCTGTTGACGAGCGGGGGCAGCGCCGTGCCTTTCATCATGAACGGCCTGCCGGTGATTATGGTCGCAAATCTGAACAACATTCAGCCTTACCGCTTGGTCGTCACTCCCGAAATAACCAACCCCCAAGGTTTGAAGGGCAAAAGAATGGCCGTGAGCCGCATCGGGGCAACAAGTCACCAGCTCGCCGTCATGAGCCTCGAGAAGCTCGGCTTGAAAGCTAGTGATATGACGTTCCTGCAAGTTGGCGGACAGTCAGAACGGCTCGCCGCACTCAAAGCACGGTCCGTTGACGCCACATTGATAAATCCGCCGGCGAATCTGACCGCCCGCAAGCTGGGCTTCAATGAGATTTTCGACCTCAAGGAGTTGGGAGAAAACTTTTTGTTTCAGGTACTGCTCACGCGCAAAGCAGACGCCGAAGCAAAGGTCGAATGGCTGCAAAGGTTCATCAGGATGACCATGGAAGCAGTCAGGCTGATGAAGGCGGATCGACAGACCACTGTCAGAATAATCGGCAAGTATCTAAGGGAGAACGATCGCGAAGCTCTGGAGGAGAGTTTTAAGGTTCACGCGCTCAGTATGGTTGACTACCCTTTGGTAAGCCGAACGGCGGTCGAAGATGCGTACAGCGACGCCCTCAAGGCCCTGAAGGGTTCAATTCCCAGAAACTCGAACATCGACGCCATGTACGACAACAGCCTCGTAGAAAGCATTAAAAAGGAGAACAGATAATTTTCATGGAGCCCAAGTTCATCAAACACGATCCCCCGCGGCGCTATTCCAAAGCAGCGGTTTATGGAAGTTTTATTTTTTTAGCCGGCGAAGATTCCAAAGATCCGAAGACCGAGGAGGTGAGGGGAACAACGTCAGCGGAGCAGGCCGAATACCTGTTTCAAAATATGAAGGCGACTTTGGAGAGTTTAGGCAGCGGCCTTGACCATGTCATCAAGACGACGATTTATCTCACTGATGCGCGCCATGCTGACGGTTATCGGGAAGGCCGCCAAAAATACCTGCCCCATGCTCCACCCAGCACTCTCATTATGGGTGTACAGCTGGCCGAACCGGAAATGCTGCTCGAAATTGACGCAATCGCTGTAATTCCAGAAAACAAATAAGATCCGGTACGAAGACCGGAAGTCCCTTTGATCTACCGTTCGCTGATGCCTGCCAGTTCCTTAGCCAGACGGATGAAGGGGCTCAGATCGTAGGTATTCACGAGCCTCTGTTTGTTGGTGGCCAGACTGGCGACGTTGTACATCTCGAAGAGGAGCTGGCGGGAGCCAAAAGAATCACAGGCATATTCCCACGCCAGTTTCAGCATGCGAAAGCATTCTTGCATGCGCTGGTCCTCCCCTACAAAATAGCGCCGGATTTGGGGGCCGATGTCGGGATTAGTGATATCCGTTTGGGTCGGCGACATCAGGATACCGGAGCCGGATAGCTCCCGTATCATCTGTAAGATCTGCGGGTAGCGCTCTATCGAGAAGATGCGGGCTGCTTGCGCCGGGGTCCAGTTGGGCAGGGTCAAGCCCGATTGAGAGCGGACGGGGTTCGTTTCTGCGTTATAGATAAAGGCTCTCATCGTCTCCAGGTAGACGATGGCGTCGGCCAGGGCCAGCTGGACATGAGGTTGTTTAGTAGTGCCGAGATATTCGGCCATCGCCGCGCAGATGCCCAGCAGCACCTCCGCCTTGACCGCCAGCCGCACTAAAACATACCAGGGCCCGATACCCATTGCGCCTTGGAAGAGCCGCGCATACAAATTGGGGTCTTCGGGATCGGATTGACGCAGATAAAATACCCGATCCCAGGGTATAAACACGTCGTCGAACACGACCATCGCATCCATTTCGTCCCAGTGGGGACTCAAGGGGTGG
>DATACQ010000930.1:0-1890 GCA_036258955.1 Binatia bacterium | reverse complement strand
GGCGTTATCGGTCCGGCCTTCGCACCCATGCTGAGAATGAACTTCTGACCCCTGGAATCGGGCTCGATCCGCACGTCACCTTGTGAGGCCTCGAGCTTCTTCAGATACGCTTCTGGATAGATGTGAGCGTGAAAATCGATATTCATGGTTTTGCTCCTGGTTTCGTTCAAAACGTTCAAGCCGTTCAAATTGTTTCCGTCGCTCACTGAGTGTGCATAAAGCGGGCACACCTTAAATCCATTTGCGAACTCAAGTTAGTAACCTCGCTTTTGGGCGCCTCCGATCTCTTCTACACGGCTTCAAACGTTTTGAACGTCGTGAACGACTTGAACCCTAGCCTCACCGCGTCAGAGGCCCAAGATCCGTTCTGCGTTTGCATGAAAGATCTGCTCCAGCAACTCATCGGAGTAACCGAGCTCGTTCCATTCCTTGAAAATGCGCTCGTAAGGGATGCTCGGATAATCGCTGCCGAACATGATCTTGTCTTTGAGCCGGCCTTTGATATCCCGCTTCAATGCGTCGGGAAAGTATTTAGGCGCCCAGCCCGACAGTTCCCACGAGACGTTCCCCTTGTGCAGCGCCACTGCAATCATCTCCTCGGTCCACGGCCACCCCGGATGCGCGGCGACGATGTTTAAATCCGGAAAATCCGCCGCTAGTTGATCGATGGCCGCTGGATGCGCGTGTCTGATAATTGCCCCCAGACCGCCGGGCATCCCCGCGCCCATCCCGGTGGTTCCAACATCGATCATCACGGGAACTTTCAAGCTGTTGATGGTTTCCCAAAGCGGATAAAGTTTCCGTTCATCCACAGAAAAGTGGCCCATGATCGGATGGAAATGAAAGCCGAGCATGCCCAGCTCGGCGATCGCTTTTTTCGTCTCTTCCAGGGCCGCAACGCCTTTCAAGGGATCAACAGCCGCCCACGCCTGCACAATGACATCGCGGTGACGGTCGCGCATACCGGAGACATATTCGTTGTTGCAAGGCGGCGCGCCGGTGACGCTTTCGATATCGAAAGCGACGAGCACCGCATTGACTCCATATCTCTTGAATTCTTCGATCACCTCAGACTCGCTCTTGGCAGTCCAGGCGCGATTCCAATATTTCGCGAGAGCTTCCACATACGGTCCCTGGGATTTGATCCACGGGACCGTGTTGGGGTAACAGTGCAGGTCGATGATTCTCATGGGTTTCAAATTCTTATCCGACCGTGCAGCGCCCTGTCAACGCACCAGCGGCATCGTGAATACTGCGCGTGCCGAGACTTTCTAGAAATTGGCGACAGCGCGCTGACGTCATGCTGAGCGGCAGCGAAGCGTCTTGGATTCTCATGCTCTGTCAACACGAAGGTTGCTCGGCGGCGCCGAGAACGACAGAAAGCGCTCCAAGCCTTCCATATCGAGACCGACAGCACAGCGGCTCCAAGGTTGACAAGAAGATCCACACCGCACGGGACAAACTCGCGCGCCAGTACGGCAAGTTATTCGGCTTCGAACGATAGCGGAGTAGCGTTAATCTTGTTTTCGTCCTTCAATTTGAGCGTGATTCTTTCCGTCAGATCTTTCTTCGAAATTTTTCCGAACGTTGTGAGTGGAAAATCGTCGACGATCTCCAATCGTTCCGGCAATTTGTGCTTGGCGATTTCCTGCTTCATTAGAAACGCAACGAGTTCTTCCAAGCTCAAAGGAGCACCTGGTCGCAAAATCACATACGCGCACATGCGTTCGCCGAGAACTGGATCGGGCATGGGCACGCAGGCGACGTTCTGCACCGCGGGATGTGCGAGAATGAGGTTTTCAACCTCCTCGGCGCTGATCTTATCGCCGCCCCGGTTGATGAGGTCCTTCTTGCGGCCTTCAACCATGTAGTTGCCGGAAGGATGCCGGC
>DATACQ010000929.1:0-6427 GCA_036258955.1 Binatia bacterium | reverse complement strand
CGACGAGCCAGGCAAATAAGACGGAAAGAACGATCGCCGGAATCAGACGCACCACCGAGAGCGCGAAGCTCATCCATAGAGCGCCCAGGGTGCCGGGGTCGCTAAAAGCTCTGATCCAATTACCCCACCCATAAACGGCTTCTTTGCCGGGGGGCGAAAGGTTAAAGCTTCCGGTGAGTAGAAAAAGAAGCGGCATACCTAGGGCCAGCAAAAGAAATAAAAGAAAAGAAAATTCCGCGACGCGCATCGGCCGGAAGCGAAGCTTTAATCTCGACGGGGTTACGCCGGTCGCAGCGAAACTCATCTAAGACTCAACTTCGATCACTCGCATCCGCTCGGGATCAATGGCGAGGCGTATGACGTCACCCGGACGATGGCGCTGCTTTTTGCCCGCAGGCACAGCGAAGGAGACACCGCATGCCGTGATCTGGTACTCGTATCTCTCGCCCAAATAGGCGACCTGATCAATGGTGCCGGCAATCTGATTTCTTTGGAGCGCGCCGCCAGCCATGATCTCCAAATCTTCAGGACGTAAGGTAACGCGCACCGATGCCCGCTTCGCCAGTGAGCTTGCCAGCGGGCCGGCAAGGGCCACGCTTCCGGAGCCGCCTACGAACTCGATAGCCGGGCCGGAGCCGTTGTTCACGAGGCGGCCGTCAAAGCATACCGTCCGGCCGAGGAATTCAGCAACAAAGGAAGTCGCCGGGTGCTCGTATACCTCAGCCGGCGAACCCACCTGTTCGAAATGGCCGCTGTTAACGACCGCAATCCGATCGGACAATGTCATCGCTTCGGCTTGATCGTGGGTAACGTACAGTACCGTCAGGTTCAGTTTTTTCTGCAACGCGCGGATCTCCAGTCGCATCTGCTCGCGTAGTTTCGCATCGAGATTCGAAAGAGGCTCGTCGAGAAGCAAAATCGCCGGCTCATAAACCAGGGCGCGGGCAAGCGCGACCCTCTGCTGCTGGCCGCCGGACAATTGCGTAGCGCCGCGCTGCGCAAAGCCGCTCAGCCCGACAACCTCCAGCGCTTCGTGCACACGCCGGCGCACTGTCTCCCCGGCATTGCCGCGAACGCGCAACGGAAAAGCTACGTTTTCGAATACGCTAAGATGCGGCCAGATCGCGTAGGATTGAAACACCATACCAAGCTGGCGCTTCTCGGGCGGAGCGAATATTCCTTGCTCCGGAGCCGCGACGATCGAATTTTGGATGCGAATCTCACCGGCGTCGGGTTCTTCCAAACCGGCGGCCAATCTCAAGGTTGTCGTTTTGCCGCACCCTGAAGGGCCAAGCAGGGTAAATATCTCGCCGGGATGAAGCGAGAAGCTGATACCGTCAACTCCATTGACGGAACCAAAGCGCTTGACTACCGAACGGAACTCAAGCACGGAATCAATCATGATCGTCGAAGATTGACGTCTTCACTGCCGGCGATATGAGCTCGATGCAAGATCTCAGATCGGGTCTTCATCCAGGAGCTTGCAGTAATAGCGCCAGTTGGAGCCTGCATGAACCGACTTGCTGTTGCTTCGCGATTTGCCGAGGATGGCGTCGATATCTTTCTGCGAAATCCGCTCTGGAGTACCGAGCAGATTGGCTTGGTAATTAATGACGGCCGCGTCATTCAACTTGATGGCGCTCAGAGTGGCGTCCTGCACGTTCGCGCCGGCGGTAGTGATGCCGTGCCCGCGCATCAGGCATGCTTCTTTCCTCCCCATAGCCCTGGCGAACTCTTCTCCGAGCTTTTCGCTAGCGATGGTGATGCTGCGCGGGTAAGTCGCCAATCCGCCGACCAAAAGCCGCAAGCCCGAAGGGTCATAGGCGCCGTATAAAGGCTGCAAGGTTTTGTTGCAGATTGTGAATAAGACGACGGTCAAGGGATGCACATGGACGACGCACTGAAGTTCAGGGCGGCTCTTGTACAGCCAAGTGTGAATAAAAACTTCTTGCGGCACATCGAGCCCATCCTCGCCCGCGACTTTCTCGCCGGCAAAATCAACCGTAATGATGTCCCGCGCTGTGACGAAGCGCAGGCCCGACTCATCGGGACCGCGCGCTTTGATTAGAATTCTATTGTCCTCCGAAGAGCGCGCGCTGACATGCCCGCTCGGCTCTTTCGTAAGATTCAGCTTGCCCAGGATGCGGCAAGATTGAGCGACCAATTCCCGTAGCTTCGACAGGTCATTCATCACAGGGCCCTCTCGCGATGCGTATTTTTTGCTTTTTGAATTCTCGCCATAGGCTTGAACACGTCGGGCGACTACGAATTAGACAGACCTATAAATAGAAAACCCGAGCATCGAAACAAACCAACCCAAAGGCTTAATCCTCAAACGGGATCAAAACGGCCTCTTGGGACATTTCTGTCGTTTGCAGTCGTTGCGATTTCGAATTTTGGGTTTTCGAATTCCGGGCGAATGTTCTCCTCGCCGGGATACCGTTCTTCGGTTCCCCAGAGCGTGCCCATGCGCGATTTATATAAAAGCAAGCTGAGCTAAGGCAAGCGAAACAGCGCCCGCGCGTTGGCCGTGGTGACACTCGCGACTTCCTCGAAGGAAGTACTTTTTATGCGCGCGAGGCTCTCCGCGACCAAGCGCACGTAGGCTGGCTCGTTGCGTTTGCCGCGGTGCGGCGCCGGCGTGAGATAGGGTGAGTCAGTCTCGACCAATATCCTTTCCAAGGGAACTCTTCGCGCCACCTCGCGCAACGCCTCGGCATTCTTGAACGTGATAATGCCGGTGAAGGAAAGATAGAATCCCAAATCGAGATAACGTTCGGCAGCCGCGTAATCACCCGTGAAACAGTGGATGACTCCACAAAGGCTTCCTCCGCCCTCTCTGATGAGCAGTTCCGCCGCCTCCATGGCGGCCTCCCGTTCGTGCACCACGATGGGTAATTTCACTTCCCGCGCCAAACGGATGAAGCGGCTGAATATTCGTCGCTGCGTTTCCGGCGGGGAGTGGCGATAGTGATAATCCAGACCCGTTTCGCCAATAGCAACGACCTTTGGCGTGGCAGCTAGCTGCTGCAGTATGTTCACGTCTTTTTCGTCCACGTCCTTCGCATCGTGAGGATGCATCCCCACGGTGGCGTAAACTTCTGGGAACGAATCGGCGAGCATCACCGCCGCCGTGTTGCTCGACATGTCGCCGGCGCCACCGACGGCAATAATTGCATCAACTCCTGCGTCGCGTGCCCGAGCGACTACGGCCGCGGCCTCGCCGGTGT
Organism: Binatia bacterium; assembly: GCA_036258955.1. Classification (GTDB taxonomy): domain Bacteria; phylum Desulfobacterota; class Binatia; order UBA9968; family UBA9968; genus DATACQ01. Next base: position 3,197 of record DATACQ010000929.1, on the reverse strand, counting down.
ATTCCTTGCCCTGAATATGAGCGTGGCTGTCGACGAGCATGATCTCGATTACAGCTTACGAATGAGTTGGCCGCGCGGTTTCGATACGCGGGAAGAGAACCTGAGGGGCGCTAACCTTATGCCCGGGCGCGAATCCCCGGCCCCATGGCGCGTTCAAAGCGCTAGGATCGGCAACCCCCAGCACTTGTCGCAGCTCCTCGGACGTGTCCGGCATAAACGGACCCAGTAGCCGCGACAACGTCCTGATGACTTCAAGAAGATGGTGGAGCACTTCGCCTACACGAGCTTGCTTTGCCGGATCCTTGATCAAAGTAAAGGGAGATGTCTGGACAACGTAGCGGTTAGCGTAATCTAGTGCAGACCAGATAGACTCGAGGGCTCGATGGAACTGCAGCTCCTCCATGTAGCCGTGGAGCTCTCTCTCGGTCTCAGCAAATTTATCCCGCAAGCCGCTGTCCTCTGCTGCCCAGGACTCGCCCAAAGGCTGAACTTCGCCGGCGAAATATCTCTGCGCCATTGCCAATACGCGGCTGACCAGATTACCTAAGTTATTCGCAAGGTCTGTGTTGTAGCGCGTGATCAGGCTTTCATTACGATAATCGGGGTCCTGGCCAAAAACACTTTCGCGCAGCAAAAAATAACGGAACGCATCCATACCGATACGGGCTTTTACCTCCAATGGCGCAACCGTATTGCCAAGGCTCTTCGACATTTTCTGGCCTTCGACCGTCCAAAATCCATGCACGTTTAGATTCTTGTAAAGAGGCAAGCCCGCTGCCATGAGCATCGTCGGCCAGAAGACACCGTGAGGTTTCACAATATCTTTACCGATGAAATGCTGCGCCTGGGACCAAAACTTTTGAAAAAACTCCTCGCCCTTGTACTTGACGCCGCTCACGTAATTGATCAGCGCATCGAACCACACGTACGTGACGTATCGGTTGTCAAAAGGAATCTCGATACCCCACGTCAATCGGGCCTTAGGTCGCGAAATACAAAGATCACCGATGGGGTCGCGGAGCATACCCAGCACTTCTTTTCGGTATCCGTCTGGACGAATAAAATCGGGATGATCTTCGATGTACCGGCGCAAACGGTCTTGATACTTGCCCATGCGGAAGAAATAGTTTTCCTCCTCGATCAACTTAGGCTCAATTAGATGATCCGGGCACTTGCCGTCGCGAAGTTCCTTTTCGGTAAGAAAACGCTCGCAGCCTACACAATACAATCCGCCGTACTTGCCAAAATAGATGTCGCCCGATTGGTTGACACGTGACAAGATCTCCTGGACAAACTGGACGTGGTAGTTGTCGGTGGTGCGAATGAAGTGATCATAGGTAATGCCGCAATCGTCCCAAATACGGCGGAACGTGGCGCTTACACGATCCGTGAACTCCTTAGGAGGAACGTTCGCTTCAGCAGCCACTTGAGCAATCTTGTCGCCGTGTTCGTCTGTTCCCGTAAGGTAGAAAGTTTCATGCCCGCGGGATCTATAGTAGCGCGCCAAAGTATCTGTGATCACCATCGTGTATGTACTGCCGAGATGGGGTTCGGCGTTCGCGTAATAAAGCGGGGTTGTAATATAGACCGGGGTCATTGGCGGCTCCGCACATCGGCAAACAGGAGCTGTTCCAGCACCATACGGCGATTAAGATTCCGTTGGATCTTTTCGGGGGCGTCACCGGCTTCCGCAGCGCATGAGAGAATAGCTTTGACACTCGTTTGCGCCGCTTTGAGCTGCAATTCAGGTAAAAGGTCTAAATTGACGAGACCCTCTTGCCCCAACCGATGCGCCACCAGATCGCGGTACCAGCTTTGGACCCACCGCAAAAAGGCAAGCGATTCCTCACGGTCGGAGGCGAGCTCCTCCGCAATCTCCATGGCACCGTGGTAGTCGCTGCGGTCGAGCGTCGCGAGCCGACGGCCCCATTCGCGCCTGACCTCGCGTGATTCACTGCCGTGCATGGCGAGCGCCACTCCTAGGCTGCCCATGCTAATAGCAGCCAGTAACTTGGCTTCTTCGTCGGGCAGGCCTCTTGTGGAGCTCAGATAAACAGCAAGCAACTGCCGCGGAATTGGCCCGAAGCTCACGCGCAAGCAGCGCGACCTGACCGTTGGCAAGAGCGCCCCCATGCTGGGCGAGATGAGAATCAGGAGCGAATCCTTTGGCGGCTCTTCCAATGTTTTTAACAGGGCATTTTGCGAGGGCTGATTAAGCAAAGCGGCCGGATCGATAATCGCTACCTTGCGCCTGCCGGTAAACGAACGCAGTTGGAGATCCTTCTCCATACCCCGGATCTGTTGGATGGTTATTTCTTTTTTGCCTGGCAGCGGCTCGATTTCCCGGACGTCGGGATGATTGCGGTTCCGAATACGCGCGCACTCGATACAACGCCCGCAAGCATCGCCCTGCCTTGCCAAGCAGTGGAGCGCCATCGCCAACATAATTGCGGTTGCTCGCTTGCCCACCCCCTCCGGGCCCGTAAAAAGGTAGGCGTGATGCAAGCGATCGCTCGCGAGGGCGTCGCATAGCAGGCGCACAGATATTTCCTGGCCGATGATATCTGCGAACGCCATCAAACGAGTTCTCGGTCGATCAGACTTTTCACTTCTTGACTCACCTCCACCACCGACCGTGAGGCGTCTATAATGCGAAACCGTTTAGGCTCCGCGCGTGCCAACTCGAGAAAACCGGCGCGCACCCGCTCATGAAATTCTACCTTCTCACTTTCAAACCGATCTTCACGACCGGCACGTGCATCCTGTTGCGCGAGACGGCTGGTCGCGCGCGACAGAGCGAGCTCTATTGCGCAGTCGAATAATAACGTCAAATCCGGCTTCACGCCACCAGCAGCGAGTTGGTTCAGTTCGCGCAAAATCTGCAGGTCGATGCCACGGCCGTAGCCTTGATAGGCGAGTGTAGAATCAATATAGCGGTCGCAAAGCACGATCTTGCTACTTTCCAGAGCGGGCCGGATCACATCCTGTACGTGTTGTGCTCGGTCAGCAACGTAGAGAAACAGTTCCGTCGTCGGGGGCATCGGTTGGTCACCGGCTTCTACAACGGCCCGTCGAATAATCGTTCCGAGGCGAGTTCCGCCGGGTTCGCGGGTCGATACTACGGGCACACCGCGAGAAACTAGATGGCTTTCCAGGGCTCTGATTTGCGTCGATTTTCCAGTGCCGTCAACGCCCTC
>DATACQ010000928.1:0-4096 GCA_036258955.1 Binatia bacterium | reverse complement strand
AATTCGTCTCTACAAACTAGTTGTACTGGGTCTACTCGCAACCGTGCTGCTTGGCGGTTGTAAAAGAGGTGATCCACAAACGGCCTCTTCTCAAGTTAGCGACAGACTCAACGTCGTCGCCACCGTCGCGCCCATTACCAGCATTGTCGAGAACGTAGCGGGCGACAAGGTAGCGCTCACCGGCATTGTTCCGGAAGGCGTCAACTCTCATACCTTCGAACCAACCCCGTCCGACAGCAAATTACTGAGCGCCGCGGATCTACTCATTCTCAATGGACTTGATCTCGAAACACCGACTTTGAAACTCGCCGAAGCCAACATGAAAAAAAACGCCTCGATCTTGTCGCTGGGCGACAAGACTGTCCAAGAAAGCGACTATATTTACGACTTCAGCTTCCCGCGAGAACAAGGCCACCCTAATCCTCATCTTTGGCTGAACCCTGAATACGCCATGCGCTTCGCCATACTGGTGCGGGATGAACTCGTTCGTCTCGATCCCAAGAACAAATCGGCGTACGAGCAAAATACGTCGCAGTTTCTGAAAGAACTGGAAGCACTGGATGCAGCAATCAACGAAAGCGTCGCCACGATTCCGCCGGAAAACCGGCGCCTGCTTACGTATCACGACTCTTGGCCGTACTTCGCCCGCCGCTACGGTTTTCAGGTTATCGGCGCTGTCCAACCGTCGGATTTCGCGGAACCCAGCCCGAAGGAAATGGTTCGGCTCATCGAGCAAATACGCAAAGAGAAGGTGCCCGCCGTATTCGGCTCAGAAGTTTTTCCGAGCCCGATTCTGGAGCAAATCGTAAGAGAAGGGAAAAGCCAGTACGTGGATAAATTGCGCGACGATGCTCTGCCGGGCAAGCCCGGTGATCCCCATCATTCCTACGTCGGCATGATGATCGAAAACATGCGCATTATGATCACCGCGTTGGGTGGTTCGGCGGAAGCCCTTTCCAAACTGAATCCTAAGCCCGTAGCCGGCACTCACGCCGATTATCGGACAAACAGCTGAGAGAGCAGATCGATGAATCCGCATGACCATCATCCTGGCGACCCTCACAGCTTGCACCCCCCTGGCTTGGAAGAAAGGCAGTTCTTTCAACGAACCGGTGTTCCGCTGGTGGAGCTGGACAATGTAACCGTGAACTATGGCAATACTCCCGTCTTGCAGAATCTCTCGCTCAAGATCTGGCCGGCTCAGTTCATGGCGATCGTCGGTCCCAATGGGGGCGGAAAAACCTCATTGCTCCGAACGATCCTAGGCATGGTGTCCCCTGTCACGGGCAAGATCCGCCTGCGCAGCGCAGCAGGGAGACGTTCCGCCATGTGGACGGTTGGCTATGTGCCTCAGCTTGAAACCATCGACTGGAATTTTCCGATCACCGTCAAAGAAGTCATCGCTATGGGGTTTTTCAACAAGAGCCGCTGGTTTGGCGGGCTCGATGAAAAAGCAACGCGCAAGTTACAGGACGTCATGGACCGGCTGAATCTGACCGGCTTGGGCGGGCGGCATATCCGAGAACTTTCGGGCGGGCAGCAGCAGGCGGTTTTCATCGGCCGTGCGCTGCTGGGCGATCCCGAATTGATACTGCTCGACGAGCCGGTTTCGGGTCTCGATATCCGCTCGCGCGATGACGTGATTCATTTCTTGCATGAGATCAATCATCAGGGTGTCGCAATCGTAATCACGGCCCACGACTTGAATTGGGTTGCCGCACATCTTCCCTGGGTGGTGTGCCTCAATCGCCGGTTCATCGCGGAGGGACCGCCGCAGCAAATCTTCAACGCATCCGTGCTAACGGAAACCTATAGCGGTGAGATGGTGGTGTTTAATCACGACGGGATGGTCATGATCGGCGAACGCCCCCATGCGGCGCACAACTAATACCGTGACCGGTTCCATTGGTTCCAAACGTTTCAGTCGTTCCAAGTTAAGAACGGCCGTTTACGGTTGGAACTGCTGGAACGACTGGAACGCTTGGAACTGAGTTCATCCAGTGTTAGCTCCCTTTGAATACGAGTTTTTTCGCAACGGCTTTATCGCCGCGCTGATCGTAGGCGCGCTGTGCGGGTTCATCGGTGTCTACGTCGTCCTCCGTCGGATGAGTTACATCGGCCATGGGCTTTCGCACGCAATTTTCGGCGGCGCGGTACTGAGCCATGTGATAAACGTTAACTTCTTTCTCGGCGCGGGCGTTTGGGCGTTGTTGGCGGGCGTGCTGATCCACCGGATAAGCCGCCGTCACTGGGTTGGCGGCGATGCCGCTATTGGCGTGGTGACCACCTCCAGTTTTGCCCTGGGCGTAGCAATCGTCTCGACGTACCGCAGGTTTACCCGCAACATCGAAGCGGCACTGTTCGGCAACATACTCGGCATTACCGTGCGGGACCTCGGGATCATTATTGCGATCTCGCTCGCCGTTTTCTGCGCCCTCTTTCTCATGCGCCGGCAGCTGCTGTTTGCCACCTTTGACCCGGAGGTTGCCGTCGCTTATGGCGTTTCGAGCGAAAGGACGGACCTCATCTTTGTACTGCTTCTGGCTATAACGGTTCTGGCCTCTACACAAATTCTGGGCGTTACCCTCGTAGCCGCTGTCATGGTGATCCCGCCCGTGATCGCCCGCTACCTGACTCACAAGTTCCACCGGTTGCTCGTTCTCTCACCCCTACTGGGTGGTTTCTGCGGTGCCGTGGGCATGTATTTGAGTTTTTACTTCGACATCGCCTCGGCTGCCACCATCGTGCTGACTGCGGCGACGCTGTTCATCATAGTGGAACTCCTCGTAATCGCGCGCGGCAAAACGGGGGTTGTAAAAAGCCGCCCGAATGCTTGGTAATCGCAGATCGTACGAAGCGCGAAGACATCTGCTGTCAACGGTCTCGCCTTACTCAGATGAAGCCACCTATCCGAAGCTTGCTCGTCCTTTTTCTGCTGGGATTTTCGGTACTGACTCGAGCCAATATCTCATTGGCTGGTCGTCCATTGGCGGTTGACGATGCAGCGCCGGTGGCACCGGGACAGCTTGAGGTGGAATTCGGCTTGACCCACGGCCGCCTCGATGGCGGCGGGCGCGAACAAGCCTGGCCCGCGATGACGATGGCCTATGGCCTGGTGGAAAGGCTCGAGATCGGTCTCAGCATTCAGAGAGTCAATCACGACAGACGTGCGGAACCAGCTCTCAAAGGCTTCGAGGACCTTCATCTCGCCTCCAAATTGACTGTTTTTGAGGAAACCGACGCTCTTCCTGCGGTCGCGCTTTCCCTGGACGTGAAAATACCCACGGGGAGCAAGTCTAAAGGGCTTTCAACCGGCAAGTTCGATGAAGCTTTCACCTTCATTTTTTCCAAAGCCTATGCGCCGCTCGGGATTCATGTGAATCTCGGATACCTGTTGGTGGATAGCCCGAGAAACGCCAAGCTCAGAAATCGCCTGCGCGGCGGCATCGCCACCGATTATGCGTTGAACGGCGAACTGATTCTGGTCGGTGAAGTTTTCGGCGCCGCGCGCGCCGGCCAGGAGGAGCAGAATGAAGCGGCGTTTCAGCTCGGCTTTCGTTACGCGCTTACCAAAAGTGTAGTGTTCGATGCCGCTGCCGGGCGCAGTTTGCGCAGAGCCGGACCAAAGCTGCAAGGAACGACCGGACTCACCTGGACCATCGATGCAGCGAACTTGTTTAAAGCGCGCAGATAGAATCCGTGGTCGGCGATGAGCAGAAACCCGAATCGGAATCGTCCAGCGGAAAAGATTGGCTTTCAACGACGTACCCCCCAGAAGAAAACAGCCAGCTCTCAGCTACCCTTAGGCTGCGGCCTTGGCCCGTAGTCCAAAGGACATGCCATACACCGCTGCTAACTGGACCGTCCCATCCGGCGAACTGCTGGCGTTTGCCGTCCTTCACGTAATAAAGGCGGATATTGTTTTCGAGGGCGTTGGCTCGAACCACGTAGTAGTTGTTTTCATCGCGGTAGCGAAAAACCAATCCACATGCCTGGTCGACCTTTCCCGACAGTGCTTTGCATCGCACCGAAACGCGAGTGTTTCTCAGTGAAGGCGAATCGGCCACCGCAACAGGAAAACGATAGCTGGTCGCGT
>DATACQ010000927.1:0-5130 GCA_036258955.1 Binatia bacterium | reverse complement strand
CCTCGTAGACTACGAGGTTGATAGGCCGGATGTGGAAGATCAGTAATGATCGAAGCTAACCGGTACTAATGGGTCGTGCGGCTTGACCATATTTTCTAATCCTACTTACTTCGATTGCAGCCCCCCGTATTCAGTTCAAATGCGTTTCGAGTTGCGGGTTTGACGTCTCGGGTTTCAAACTCGAAACTCTCAAACTCGTAACCCGAAATAGACAAAGTTGAGGCCGTTCAAAAAGCGCCAGATACCAGGCGCGCGAAGTTTCGTGAGCGGAGACGTACATAACCAGTACGTTGCAGCGAGCGAAACGAGCGCAACGAAGTAGCTGGCCTTTTTCAACGGCCGACATTTTCCGGTGGCGATAGCGGAGGTGATACACCCGATCCCATCCCGAACTCGGCCGTTAAGCCCTCCAGCGCCGATGGTACTATAAGGTCGCCTTATGGGAGAGTAGGACGCCGCCGGATTTATTTAAAAAGCCCGGTGCTCAATTGAGCCCGGGCTTTTTTGCGCCTTGTGTCAGAAGCACGGCTATGCGAACGTAGATGATCGTCCGAGAACGTGGGCATGAAGTGCCTAACTCAGCCGTGAGGACGAACGCGGGAATGATGAACTCCGGTTTCCGCTTTCCGTTTTCATCTTTTCCTCTTTGTTCAAATGAAGTTGTCAGTACTCGACCAATCGACCGCCTCGAAAGGGCGTACGCAGGACGTTGCAATCCGTGAAACCCTCGAGCTCGCGCGCCATTGCGACGCGCTCGGTTATCATCGTTTCTGGCTCTCGGAGCACCACAACTCCGGCACCATCGTCGGCACCGCGCCCGAGGTGCTCATGGCTGCCATCGCGGCCACGACGTCTCGTATCCGTGTCGGCAGCGCGGGGGTCATGCTGCCACACTATTCCGCATTGAAAGTCGCCGAGCAATTTCGTGTCTTGGAAGCGATTGCTCCGGGCCGCATAGACTTGGGAATCGGGCGAGCACCCGGCTCGGATCAGATGACGGCATATGCCCTCAATCCGAGCCCGCAGAACGTCCTTGAACACTTTCCGCAACAAGTGCAGGAGCTGCAACACTGGGTCTCGGGCTCTCCTCTTCCTGAGCGCCACCCTTTCAGCAGAATCGTTGCCCAGCCAACGGGGCCCACCTCGCCGGACCTGTGGATCCTGGGCAGTTCAGACTACGGCGCTCAACTCGCGGCGTATTTTGGCTTGCCGTATGCGTTCGCGTATTTTTTTAGCGAAGGTGCCGGCGTGGAGCAGGCGCTGGATCTTTACCGGAATAATTATCGCCCCAGCGAGTGGAATCCGAAACCGATTGCGACAATTTGCGTCTGGGCGCTGGCGGCCGAGACGGAAGAAGAAGCGCTGCACCAGTTCAAGAGCCGTGAACGCGCCATCGTCGATCGCAGACAAGGCATCCGCCTCCCACTGATGCCGCCTGAGGAAGCAGAGCGCCCCTATTCTCTCGCGGAAACGGCCACTGCCGAAAAATTGCGACGCAAAGCAATCGTCGGATCTTCAGAGCAGGTGACCGCGCGATTGAAAGAACTTGCAAGAAGGTTAGGGCTCGACGAGTTGGTAGTGGTCACCTGGACCTACGATCCGGGGCCGCGCCATCGCTCCTACGAACTCTTGGCGAAAGCATTCGCTTTAAAAGCATTAGGGTCGATTTAGCTAACGAGTTGTTGCGAGCAGCAGTCATTGCACATCGAGCTCTGCTGAAAATCAGCGGAATAAAGAACCCGGCCAAAGTAGATCCTTCTGTTTTCGGATGCGCGAGCCTCAGCGCGCATCGAGGCGCGTAATCGGCGTGTTGCCTCTTTCCATCGGAAAAGGCGTCCTGATGCGTTGTCTCTAAAACTTCCTCCGCAGCTCACGATCAATGCTACCCCGGGTTGCGCAAGACGATCCACCGCGCGGCAAGTACGGCGGTTTTGAGTCTCGCATTTGACGTTAACTCGAGACTCGAGACGGCCTACGGCAACGGCATCTTCAGTCCAAGCTCTTTTGCCACCGCTTGCTCCACAACGGTGCCCCTGAAAAAGTCCGGATTGTTGCGCGTGTGCAGACGGGCTGCGTTGACGAATGTGAACTCCCGGAAATCCTGCTCCGTCACAAATCCCTTTTCGACCATTTCAAAAGCTTCAGGAATCACATCCCTGAAGTCGGGCACGTCGAAATGCGTGAAGTCGGAGCTGAAGACCGGCCGAAGCCGGACGCCCATACGAGGATCGAAGGCCCACATCGTGGCCCGATCGTCTGCCTCACATCCAAAGTAGAAGTTGCCAGAGAAGACCGCCCGGACATCCTCTTTTGAGTTGATTGCTGCTGCTTCAAAATCGTCCGTGATATACTCGGGACGCGCAAGCTCCTCAAGACTGCACTCCGGCCGGAATGCGTCCAAATTGTTCATGATCGCGTCAGCGTTCGCTTTGAGTCTTTGATCGCCATACTGGTCGATAAGCCGATGTAGTTCGGCGACATTGGTTGCGTTGGGATATTGCAATCCGGCGCGGCGGCGCTTCTCCCAGTGCTCAATCAGATCCAGGCACATCTGACAAGCCCAACTCACTCCGCCTTCCATGAAGCCAAAATTGAGACTTGGATAGCGCCGCACGAGCCCACCGAGGAAAACGCCGCGCGCGAAGGCGTGGTTCGATTCGGCGAAGTGACCGACATGGTTGTAGGTGAAGTTGCTGATCGAAGCGCGATCTTGCCAGCGGCCGCTTCCGGAGTGTTGGGTAACGGCGACGCCAAGCTCGACGCAACGCCGCCACAGCGGCTCGTAGTCATATGGGCTGTCAAGAGCGATAGTATCGATGTACCAGGCGGCCTTCTGCCGATCGATTCCCTCTGCCGCACCTGGAATCGGTCGCTCCTCATTTCCCCGCAGCATGATTGCTTTGAACCCCCGCTCCTTGACCACGTAATCCAACTCCTCAATCGCTTCATCTGGTGTATGGGAGGGGATAATAGCTACGGGCGCAAACCGCGCGGCAAACGGCGCAAACATGTCGGCCGTCATCATGTTGTAGGCACGAACCGCGGCTCTGTGCAGATCGTCCTGGGCAATACCGTTGATGCTGAGGCCGAAGCTCGGGTAGATCATCGCGAAGTCGATGCCCAATTCGGGCAGGCGCTCGTTGAGCAACGCAGGCAGGAGCGCCGTCGCCTTGTCGAAGGTATTGCTGGTCACGCCCCACCAGATCGTGCGCCGCAGGCGATTGTGCTGCCGCTCCTGTGGTGTGGCCCGGTACCACGCATCTCTTCCACGCCACAGAGCTCTCATTTTGTCGACCGAGTTCGCGCCCGCCACTTCGCGGAGGTACTCGAGGAAGACAGGAATCGGCTCCATCCAGTGGCCGTCGCCGTCAATGACGGGGTGCTTCAACTGAGCACGTATCTCCGTTGCTCGGTCCATCGTCACGCTCCTGTCGCTAATCTAGTTTTCATATAATCGCTACGCCGGTGACTCGTCAATCGCAATCACCTGGATGAAGGCTGGTTCCAATCGGTCCAACGCTGCGCTCGCGTATATTAGAAGCCGGTTCCAATCGTTCCAGCCGTTCCAGTAGTTCCAATCGTCGGTGAACAACACGCCAATCCGACGTTCAACGTTGATTTTAAACCGCTCCTATCCTGACGTCTTGAACGGAGCGCAACGGTTGAACGGCTTGATCGATTTGAACCGGCTCGGCTTTATAAAATTTTCTGCCGTTGCCCGGAGTCCGAAGCGCGCACAATTACATCTAACATGCGGTGGCGGCGCACCGCATGATCAAAGTCGGGCTCGATCGCCGAGCCCGTACGGATCGCTTCGGCAAACTTGACCCACATTTGCCCCACATCGTACGCGGCACCATTGCGCAACCCTTCGGGCACCCGCTTGAATCGCTCCGGCACGGGCAGTTCTTGCAGCGCCTTATCGTCTTTGCGCCCGGCCATGATCTTGCGCCGGAGTTCCTCGCCGCCCTCACCACCGCCGATCATCGACAGCGCGCCTTCCCTGCCGTAAATCTCTAAGCGGTGGCCGCTGCCGTGGTACGGATGTACGCCGACATAGGCATTGACGATAGCACCGTTTTCGAGCCGGCCCTGTACGATGATATTGTCGGGCGAGGTGACATCCACGAATTTTCTCGTGTCGGTCTCGAACCACTGTGGCACCTGCGTGCTGACGATGGCGGACACTTCGGTCAGTTCACCCACAACCATGCACATGGCATCAATCGCATGACCGAAGGTAATCGTGAGCGTGTTCGCGCCTAAGGTGACGTCGCGCTGCCACGTGCGATCCGCGGTGCGGGTCAAGACACCGCTGTTCATCAGCATCATATTTACGGATAGGACCTGTCCGACGTAGCCTTGCTGAATGAGCTCGCGCATGTACAGATAAGCGGGCGACTCACGGCGTTGTAAGCCGACGATGGTGCGGACGTTTTTCTTGCGCGCCAGCGCAGCGAGTTCTTCGGCTTCTTTGGTATTCGCTCCCAACGGCCATTCGCAGAAGACGTGCTTGCCCGCTTCAATCGCGTTCTTTGTAAGCCCATAGTGTGCCGGGACGCGCACTGCGACAGCCACCGCTTCAACCTGCGGATCGGCGTGCAATTCTTTATCGTTGCCATACGCGCGCGTAACGGCGAACTTCTCGGCCGCTGCGCGCGCAGTATCATCGTGCGCAGTGCACACCGCATAGAGTTCAGTCTCCGGCACGCCCTTCAGCGCTGGAACGTGCGCACGTGGCCCCCATCGCCCCGCTGCTCCAATGAGGCCTACGCGTAATGGATCGAATTGCGTCATGGTTCTCCTCTTCCAATTGAAATCCAGGGTCTATCGCCGCTGCGATGAAGCCATTTCTGCGCGACCACGCTATCGCTAAGCCAGCGCGTCGTCAATCACATGTGGTGCTAACTTTCCCATGGTTGGAGAATTCCCAGTCCGAAAGTGTCTCTCCTAAGTCAGTTTGAACTCTGATCATGGACGTCTAAGTGCCGGTAGGAAGTCGCTGAATGAAACCTTGCGCGAGGTGCCACTCGGAGCCGGAGTCTGACGCAACTGTTTACAGATATGTCGCTTCGTTTACAGATAGCATCAACCAAGTTGTCTGCCGAAACAAACCGCCATGCCTAAGAA
>DATACQ010000926.1:0-9852 GCA_036258955.1 Binatia bacterium | reverse complement strand
GGGAGCTCGATCCGCTCTCAGGCGAAGAGCTCGCCGAAATGGCTAAGGATGTCATCAGCCAGCCGAAAACCGTCGTCGACCGAATGAATTGGGTTCTCGGACGCGAGTAACGAGGCAAGAGAGCGTCAGCCCGCCTCCGTCGCCTATTGGTTGAAGAGATTACCGGTGGAATAACTCGCGACAGATGGAGGTCTAATGATCTTCGAATTGCGACGATTGCTAAACTATTCGTTAAACGCTGCCAGAGTTCAAGGGTTCAAGATTCTTCTACTCTTCGCCTTTTTGTCTCTTAAAATCTTAAACCCTTTGAACTTTGAAGAGGCGTCTGCCCAGACGCCCTTCTATCAGGGCAAGAGCATCCGGATCATCGTCGGCTACCAGCCCGGCGACAATCATGATCAATGGGCCCGCACCTACACCCGCTTCCTCGGCAAACACATTCGGGGAAATCCGGAGTTCGTCGTACAGAACATGCCCGGCGCCGGCGCAATGATCGCGGCGAATCACGTGTATAACGTCACCAAACCCGACGGGCTTACGCTCGGTGCGATCGGCGGCGCGCTGATCATGGCGCAGATAACAGGACGCAAGGAGGTCCAGTTCGACTGGCCCAAATTCACCTGGATCGGCACGCCTGATGTTGGCGGGCATCTCCTCTATGTCCGCTCGGACTCTCCGTTCAAGACCGTCGATGACTTGCGGCAAGCTACCGATCCACCCAAGTGTTCAGCGACCGGCGTAGGAAGCACGGGCTATGACCTACCGCGTCTTTTGCAAGATGCACTTGGGCTGAATTTCAGTGTCGTAAGCGGTTATCCCGGGGGCGCAGAACAAGATCTCGCCATGGAACGGGGCGAAGTTAACTGCCGGGCTATTACGATAGAAGGGTTCTTCGGGCGCGAGCCCTTCCTGACCTGGCATAAAAATGGTTTCGTACGGATTCTCCTCCAGACGGAGCAAAAACGTCATCACAGAATCACCGACGTACCGACTGTTTTCGAATTGATGGAGCGGTACAAAGTCCCCGAGCCGAAGCGCCGGCTAGTCACGACCTATCTGGGGCTGTGGGGTTTTGGTTCCCGGCCTATCGTTTCAACCCCGGGAGTACCCGCAGATCGAGTGAAGATTCTTCGCGACGCGTGGACCCATATGTTCAATGACGGCGAGTTCAAGGATGAGCTGAAGAAGCGTAATTGGGAGGCGCAGCCGGTGGCGGGCGCGGAGCTTGAATCGCTCGCAAAGGAGATCGTCAATCAGCCGCCCGAGGTCACCGCTGCGCTCAAGCGGATCTTGAGCAAGTAGTTTCATCGTGATTCGTGGTCGTAGCTCGTGATCGTCCGAGCAGCCGGCGGCTATCATTTGACGCGGGACAGCGCCGACCGAGGTTGTTCATCTTTCCGTTTTTCATCTTTCATTGTTTTCTATCCGATGGTTGACCGGGCATTGAAGATGCGATAGGAGCATGTTCCACGGCATTCGTAGATTGTTAGGAGTTTTACATGCTTGAAGCGTTTGTTAGCGGGTTCTGGCAAGTTATCGCATGGCCGGCGTTCGGCTACATGTTGACGGGAATCTTCATCGGTTTCTGGGTTGGTCTGCTACCCGGACTCGGTGGCTTGTCTACTCTCGCCTTGATGCTGCCGTTCTCGTACACGATCAAAGAGCCGATATCTGCGTTTGCATTTCTTCTCGGCATGCTCGCAGTCACCGGAACCACCGGTGATCTAACGTCCATTTTGTTCGGCATTCCCGGCGAAGGTTCCGCCGCTGCGATGATCTTGGACGGTTATCCAATGTCCAAAAGGGGCGAGGCGGGACGCGCTCTGGGCGCGGCTATCACAGCATCGGTGATAGGCTCATTGATCGGAGCTGTTTCGTTGGCCATCTCGATACCGATTATGCGGCCGCTGGTGTTGCTCTTCGGTTCACCCGAACTGTTTATCATTGCCATCATGGGTATCACGTTCATCGGCACTTTGGCCGGTCCATCGTTGATCAAAGGGCTCCTCGCCGGCGGCATCGGCCTGATGCTCGCCGCTATCGGTGTAGACCCACAAACCGGCTCGCTGCGCTACACCTTCGGATCGCTGTATTTATGGGACCGGCTCGATCTCGTCCCGGTCGTAGTCGGCTTGTTTGCCATACCGGAGATCGTCGATCTTGCCGTGCGGGGCACCAGCATTGCGGGGGGCGCGACCGGGAAGCTCACCGGCGTCATGGAAGGGGTCAGAGATGCCTTCCGGCATATATGGCTGGTAACTCGTTGCAGTTTGATCGGCGTGTACTTCGGAATTCTGCCTGTGCTGGGCGCCAACGTGGCGCAGTGGATTTCTTACGCGCACGCGGTCCAAGGCCTCAAGGACAAATCGCAAGCCGGTAAAGGCGCGATCGAAGGGCTGCTCGGTCCGGGCGCGGCGAACAATTCAACTCGCGGCGGGGATTTGATTCCGACAATTGCCTTCGGTATTCCGGGCAGCGGCGCCATGGCTCTTTTACTCGGCGCCATGTTGATCGTCGGACTTAATCCCGGACCGGAGATGCTCAAATCGCGGCTCGACGTCACCTTCGCCATGGTTTGGGTGCTCATCATCGCGAATCTTATTGTTGCCGGTATTTGCTTCATCTTCTTGAATCATCTCGCCAAACTGACATTCATCCGCGGATCGTTGCTGATACCGTTTCTGCTGTTCCTGGTTTTTATCGGCTCGTTCACGGCCAACAACGATATGAATGACATCATCAGCACGCTGATTTTCGGTGTGATCGGCTATTTCATGGTCAAATTCGCCTGGCCGCGGCCGCCGCTGATCCTGGGGCTCACCCTGGGCAAGATCGCCGAAAACTATTTGTGGATATCCACCGCGGCTTATGGCGCCAAGTGGCTGATGTTCCCCAGTGTTATGATCCTCATCGCGATTACGATCATCACAATCGCCTATCCAACCGTCAAAGAACGCATGGGCAAAGCCAAGTACGAGCGGGAGCCAGACGCGATCTAGCCGCGCCGCGCGGCGCGCGCTGGCGGGTTTGAGTTTCGGGTTTCCCGTCTCGCTTAAGAACGCGTGCCGCCGCTCTTCAGTTCACGAAGTTTCTACTACTTGCCTGTCCCACACCATTTCAGAGCGTCACTACCGAGCGCGTAACAAGGTGTGTCAAACGAGAAGTTTTCCTTCAACCCGAAACACGAAACGCGCGACTCGAAACGCCGTCGGTAGTTGACAATCCATCGACGAAGGTGGGATAAGCAAATTAATCTTCAGTCTAAAAAGGGGGTTTTCATGTCCCACGATTTGCTTATTAAAAACGGCACCGTGATCGACGGCAGCGGCAGCGCCGGGTTCGAGGCCGATGTCGCCATCGATGGCGAGAAGATCACGGCAATCGGCAAAAATCTCGGCGGCGGAAAAAAAGAGATTGACGCCAAAGGGCATGTGGTTGCCCCTGGATTCATTGACTCGCATACGCATATGGACGCGTTCGTCGTGCAGTATCCCAACGGCAACCCAGTGGTGAACTACGGTGTCACGAGCATCGTCATTGGCGATTGCGGCGCCTCCTGTGCCCCGGTGCCGCCGAAGCCGGAACCGCGCAAGGTGCTGGTCGAGTATCTACGCCGCGTCCTCGACAAATACGTCGACGACAAAGACTGGAAATGGAACACTTTCGCCGAGTACCTTAATTACCTAGAAGGCCATATTGCGATCAATTGTCTTCCTCTTATGCCGCATTCGCCGGTTCGACTAACAGTGATGGGCGAAGCGGCTTATGAACGTGAAGCGAACCCCCAAGAACTCGAAGCGATGAAGAAAATGGTGCGCGAAGGGATGGAGCTTGGCGCCATCGGCTTTTCCACGAGTCCGCGCGGTGGACCCGCGATTCACGCCGGCACACCAAGCACATTTGCAAGCCACGATGAAATCGTCGAGCTGGCCAATGTTGCAGCGGAGTACGACGGCTGCTTTCAATTCAATGGTTTTCAGATGATGCTCCAACCCGAAAGCGGCGTTCCCGATATGCTGAAGCGCATTCGTGCTCTGCAGATCGGCAACGAATTCCGCCAGCGTCCCGGGCAAAGAGCCGATGCGCCAAAAGCCATCAGTTATATGGAAGAGGCGCAGAAGCGCGGCCAGCAACTCTTCGGTGTTGTCATCCCCTACACTCACATCCGCCGCTTCACGATCAATGACTGCTTTTTCTTGAACGGCCTGCCGACTTGGGAAGCAATCAAAAATTCTAGCGATCTCAGCAGCAAGCTGCGCGATCAACAAATCAGGGCGAAACTGCAACAAGAACGCATTGCCGGAGCCGGCAAACCGGAATTCCCGGAGTGGCACGGATGGGATCGGATGGTCTTCGAACACATCGAAAAGCCGGAGCTCAAAAAGTTCGAAGGAAAGAACGTTGCCGAAATCGCACGCCTCACTGAAAAGCCGGAGGTGGACGCTTTCTTTGACACATGGCTCGAAGACAATCTGAAGTCCCAGTGCGTTTATCATGGACTGGCCAATGCCCATCAGGATCTCTTGGCGGAGATGATCAAGTCTGAGACCAGCTTGATCGGCACGGACGTGGGCGCGCACCTCGATCGCTTTTTCTGGCATGGGGCTCCGGTCAAAGTGCTCGGATACTGGCGCCGGGAGAAGAACCTGATGAGCCTCGAGAAAGCGGTGCACAAGCTGACCGGCTTTCCGGCCGAGAAGCTCAGGCTCAATCGCGGTCTGATCAGGGAAGGCATGCCGGCCGATATAACCGTCTTTGACGCTGACAAAATCGATGATCTAGTCAGCCAAAGACTTCCGGACGTGATCGATTCTCAGGAGGTGCGCAGACATCCGCCGGGAATGAAAGCGGTAGTTGTTAACGGCCAGACGGTAGTCGAAGACGGCGCCAATCACGACGTGTTTCCCGGTAAGGTCCGGCGCCAGCAGCTGTGCCGCGCAAACTAATACCTCGTAGACTTCGTTCCATTTCACTGAGCATATTTCTCATCCTGCCCTCTCCTTATGGAGAGGGCTAGGGTGAGGACAAAAAGGATCTGGAGTAAAATGAACGCTTGCGCCATCGACGTGCATCATCATTATGTTCCCGAAGTTCTTTTAGAGGAAGCCAAGGTCCGCGGCAAACATCTCGGGGTCGAGTTGATCGAAAAGGATGGACAGCGGTCGCTTTCCTTTGCCGGTGGCCCGCCCTTTGTGCTTCATCCTGAACTGCCGGCAGTCGACGAGCGTTTAAAGATGATGGAAGACTCAAAGCTCGCTATGGCCGCCCTCGAAGCGCATACCGCGACCTTAGGTTACCGCCTCAGTGGCGAGCAGGGTGAAAACTGGAGCAACGTCTATAACGACGGCATTCACGAACTAGTCAAACGCTATCCCGACAAGTTCGTCGGCATGGCTTCGGTGCCGCTGCAAGATCCGGCTCGCGCGGCGCGGGTGCTCGAGCGCGCCGTTCGCGACCTTCAGTTCCGGGGCGGCTACATCGGCACCAACGTCAATGGCAACTATTACGGGACCGAAGAGTTCGACCCTTTCTGGGCCAAGGCTCAGGAGCTGGATGTCATGGTGGTCATGCACCCGGAGGACGTCGCGGGCGCGGATAAAATGAACCCGTACGGTCTCAAACTGATTTGCGGCAACCCCGCCGACAGCGCGCTTTGCTTCGGGTTCATGACCTACAGCGGCGTTTTCGATCGCTTTCCCCATTTGAAACTCTGCATTCTTCACGGCGGCGGTTTCTTCCCGTATCATCTCGGCCGTTTCGATCAGGGCTGGCAGGTCCGGGCGGGAGCGCGCGCGGCAAAGGCGAAGATGGCGCCGAGTTCATACCTAAAAAACATCTACTATGACAATATGATTTACCGCCTCGATACGATCAAATACTTGATCGGCCTCGGCGGTATCGATCACATTATGGTGGGGACCGATTATCCTTATGATCTGGGAGACTGGGACGCGGCCAAGAAGGTGGAACAATTGGACATACCTGAGTCGGAGAAGCTGCTAATGCTCGCAGGCAATGCTAAACGCTTGCTGCGAATCTAGCGGGCTGCTGAAAAGACCCACATGCTTCGTTGCGCTCAACCGATTTCGCGTCAACATACAAGAGTACGCCTCCGCTCATCGCTCTTCGAGCGCCTCGCCTCTGGATCTTTTTGAGCAGCCCGCAAGAGGTTTTTCAGCAACCTTGTAGAGTAGTGTAGTATCTCTCAAACGGGATTCATTTATGCATCACCGTGGCCAAGCTGCTGGTCGCCACGCCGCCCTATTTTGACCTCCCATAATATCGCCCCGCATTTGAAGCCAATTCTCGGATAGACTTTTTTTCATCCTTCAGGTAATCAGACTGCGGAGGGAAAGTGCCAATGGAGCTGCTACGTTCCTGGATGTTTGTGCCAGGGCACCGGCAACGAATGATTGACAAAGCGCTAGGACTGAACGCCGACGCGATCATGCTCGACATCGAAGATGGCGTAGCGCCTAATGAAAAGGACAGCGCGCGAAGAAATATCGCCGAATCTCTTGGCCGGGAAAAACCCGCTGGCACGCCAGCGCGTTACGTGCGCATTAATGCGATCGGCCATGAGCGCATGCATGCCGATCTCGAAGCGGTGGTCCGCCCGGGTTTAGAGGGGCTCGTTTGTCCGAAAGTGGATATCGTGGATGAGGTTAAAACGGTAGACGCGATACTCAAGGAGAGTGAGCCAAAGAATAGACTTACACCGGGAGCTGTCAAGCTGCTAATCGCGATCGAGAGTCCCCGCGGATTGTTGAATGCTCCCGCCATTGCGGCAGCATCGCCGCGCGTTTCGGGCTTGCTGTTTGGCGCCGAGGATTTCGGCCGCGAAATCGGCTTACCGGCCGTGCGCGAAGCTGAAGCGCGCGATTTGATCCACGCGCGTTCGGCCATTGTCGTAGCCGCGGCCTCGGCGCATGTGCAAGCGATCGACGGCGTATGGGTCGACCTAAACGACAGCGCGGGACTTCTCGGTTTCGCGCAACAATCGCGCCGGCTCGGGTTTTCCGGGATGTCCTGTATTCACCCCTCCCAGGTCGATGCCATCAATGCAACATTCAGCCCAACCGCGGAGGAGATCGACTACTGCCGAAACGTGCTTCGAGCCTTTGACGAAGCGACCGCCCGCGGCGATGGATCCATAGCTTTGGGCGGCCAACTCATCGACCGGCCGATCGTCGAGCGTGCCCGCCGCACCATAGAGATGGCACGCTCTCTGGGATTGTTGAAATGACAATTAGCAAGGTCCGCGAAGCCAAGGATGAAACGATATTGCTGCCGCTATTGGCGCTGATTTGGTTGTTCAATACCGGCGCTTCGGCGCCGGTGCGAATGACACCGGTGAAGATTACCGACGGTGTTTATATGTTCGAGCATTCGCAAGGCTCAGGCAATTCCACCGTTGTCATCACTGATGATGGGGTGGTGGTACTTGACTTCCACATCGATAACGCCGACCAGACCCTTGCCGGTATTCGCAAGCTCACGGATATGAGAGTTAAGTATCTGATCACCTCGCATAGCGCAGGTGATCATGCTTCGGGCGCCTGGCATTTCCGCGACGAGAAACCGGTATGGATTGCCACAAAGAATCAGATCCATGATCTACGCATGCAGGAGCTCAAGGAGTTCAATCAACGCAAAAACTCCGGTGACCCGCGTTACGCTAAATACAAAGGTGCGGAGCAAGGACAGCCGGATATCGGGTTCGATGGGAACCTGACGCTTTATCTGGGCGGGCTTACGTTTATCATCACCGCGGAAGCCCGCGGTCACAGCACCGGCGACTTGACGGTTTATATTCCGCAAAAGCGGGTCATGCTCATGGGCGATCTTTTGAACACGGAAATCCATCCGGGACAAGGCGAGTCCGGCGAAATTTTCTATTCCAACGTGCACGGATGGATCGATAGTCTCGACAACATCATGCGGCGCAATCTTGCAGTGGAGACGTACATTCCGGGCCACGGCCCGGTGCATATCGGTCGCGGCGTCAAAGACTTGGAGGAACAAAAGCGCTATTTCGTGGTTATGAGAGATGAAATGGCCAAGCTCGTCCAGGCTGGAAAGACACTCGAACAGATCGAGAAGGAATTCAAAGTTCCACAGGAATTCGCCCATTATAAACGGCCGGAACGACTGCGGCAGTTCTTGAAGCTTTTTTATCATCAACTCGCGGAAACCGGCTATTGAAGCGCTCCGCTCTGAACCGCGATCTCCGGTCCTTGTCTTGGAAAAAAGTCATTTCGGATGTCGCCTTTGAACTGTGGGAGGACAAAAATGATGAAACTCTTATTGATCGCGGTTCTACTGGCTTTGTCTTTGGTATCCGGCGCCTGGGCGCAGAGCAAAATGTCTGTGGCGCAGCTCGCCGCCTACAACAAGCCCGACCGCGAGAAGCTCCTTTATGGCGGCGCCAAAAGCGAGGGGAAAGTCATGTGGTACACCTCCCTCGCCGGCGGCTCCTATAAAGAGCTGGCGAACGCATTCGAGGCAAAATACCCCGGCGTGAAAGTCGAGGCGTATCGCGGCACGCGCCAGGAGCTCGGTGCCCGGATCATGGCGGAGACACAGGCCAACCGGCCCATCGTCGACACAATCGAGACCACGCTGCCGCTCCTGAAGCTCATGCGCGATAACAATCTACTCGTTCCGTACTTCTTTCCAAACCATGCGAAATATCCGGAACACGTAAAGGAGAAAGGACCCAAGGGCCTGTACTTTTGGGCGATTGACCGGGAGTCGCATATCGGACTCGCTTATAATAAGAATTCGATTCCCGAAAACGTGGTGCCGAAAAACTACGACGGTTTGTTGCGGCCCGAGCTCAAGGACAAGATCGGATTTGCAGGAAGCGATACCGGCGTAACCGTGGTGGGCGCAATGCTCAAATTCAAAGGTGAAGAATATTTGAGAAAGTTAAAGGCACAGAGCCCTGCCGTGCACAATGTGTCAGGGCGCGCGCTTCTCGATCTCGTGATTTCCGGAGAAGTCGGCGTTTCGCCGACGACTTTTCGCAACCATGTTGAAGTGTCCCTTAAAGCCAACGCTCCCATCGCATGGATTCCGATGGATGTTGTCCCCGCGAATTCAGGGTCGACGGGCGTGTCAGCGCAAGCGCCTCACCCGCACGGCGCGTTGCTGCTGGCGGACTTCATCCTGGGCGAAGGGGGGCAGAAAGTTCTCGAGCAGTATGAATACGGCAGCCCTCAGAAGGACTATGGCTTCAAACGGTGGTATCCCGAGCAGGGTCTCACAACCGAACAATACGAAAAACTCGACGCGCGCTGGAACAAAGAGTTGCGCGCCTTGGCACGCAAATAAACTGAAGCTGACGAGGAGGCATGATGCAGACGGGCTCTTACGTAAACGGCAAATGGTTTCATCCAAACTCCGTTCGACTGGTACGTAATGTTAATCCGGCGGACCCCGACGACGTGCTTGCCGAATTTCCCGCTGCGACCGCCGCGGACGTTGAACGGGCCATCGACGCGGCGCAGACCGCGTTTCACGATTGGCAGAGAACTCCCGGCCCCGAGCGCGGGCGGGTACTATGGCGCGCGGCCGATATCGCGCGCCAACGGTCGGACGAGATTGCCCGCACGCTCACGCGCGAAGAAGGAAAAGTGCTTAGAGAGGCCAAGGGCGAAGTGCTGAAAGGCATCTCGCTCCTTGAATTCTATGCCGGAGAAGGCTTTCGCATGCACGGCAAGACACTGCCCTCGGAGGCGCCGGACACTTTTACTTACACGATCCGCCGGCCGCTTGGGGTCGTTGGGCTGATTGCCCCGTGGAATTTCCCTTGGGCCATCCCGGTGTGGAAGAGCGCGCCCGCTCTCG
>DATACQ010000925.1:0-1983 GCA_036258955.1 Binatia bacterium | reverse complement strand
GAAAGCGCCAGAATTTACGGCCGAGGGTGCAAAGCTCATCGTCATAGTTTCCGTCGCTCGCTTCAGCCCGAGGCTGGCGCTGCGGTAAGATGCGGAAGAGGTACAGGGAGACGGCGCTCTGCTGAAAGTCCCTTAGTGGCGCTCAAGAAGCGCGAGGGTTTCCAGGTGAAACGTTTGCGGGAACAGGTCAATGGGCTGGATGCCCGTAAGCTTGTAGCCGCGTCCGCTCAGCGCCGACAGGTCGCGCGCCAGAGTCGGCGGGTTGCAAGAGACGTAGAGAATTTGGTCGGCTCCGAACGCGGCCAGCTCTGCATCGATGCCTTTGGCGCCGGCGCGCGGCGGGTCGAGAAGGATCTTGCTGAAACACTCTTTGCGCCGCGCCAGAGCCGCAACGGCAGCGAGCACCGACTCGGCGCGCCAACGGATGTTCTCGATGCCGTGACGGTGCGCATTGAGTTTGCCACTCTCGACGGCACGGCGGTTGCCCTCCACCGCGACGACTTCCCCTGAACGCCGGGCGATGGACAGAGTAAAATTTCCCGCGCCGCAGTAGAGCTCGAGAACCCGGTCCTCCAAAGCCCATTGACCCGCGGCGAGCAGATGATGCACCAGCGCGCGGTTTCCTTCCGGACTCACCTGGGTGAAGACATCAGCATCGACGAGAAGCTCGATGCCCGGTTCCGTGATGACACTGATCCGCGGGTTGCCCCAGATTTGCCGCCCTCCCGGGGATTTAAGAATGATGCCGGTTACGCGCTCACCACTGACGAGCTCCTCAATTTTCGCACTGTCGGACGCGACAAACCGGTCTGATGTACTAAGTAGGACGGCGCTCTCATGTGCTTGATCCCCTGCAACGATTTCAACTTCGGCTATGTTTGTGGAAACTCCCTTGATCCAGCGCCGCAGATCGCGCAATACCCGGTTGACCGGTTCCGCCGCAACGGCGCAAGCATCAATCGCCGCGAGGTCGTGCGAAGCTGAAGGGGAAAAACCGAGTTCCTTGTTCGCGTCGCATCTCAGTTGTATGCGCCGGCGATAACCAAACTCGCGCGGCGCGCTGGCAACGGGCCGGATTTCAAAATCGCGCAGTTTTCCGATGCGCCGCAGGGCGTCATCGAGATTGCGCATTTTGGCCGCAAGCTGCGCAATGTAATTGACTTGCTGCCACTGGCAGCCGCCGCAGACGCCCACATAAGGACAGCGCGGTTCTCGTCTTTGTGGTGAAGCCTTGATCAGCGCAGTTAGTCTGCCGATCTCGTAGCTGCTCTTGGATGCGACGATCTGCGCGCTGATGCGATCACCGGGAACAGTGCCCGGAACCATCACGACCCGGCCTTCACGGCGGCCGATACCATGTGGTCCCTGGGACAGTGAATCGATCTCTAGCGTGACTTCGCTTTTCGCGTTACTCTGAGCCATCGTTGGAGTTAAGCATAATAAACCCCATCCTTCATCCTGCGGCCCACTCGTGACGCAACAAATGGGTGGCGTGAGTTACACCAGGGCGGAGGACGTTTATAGGCGGAGCAGGGAGCGCGATGCAGCGGACGGCAGCGGACGCCATGCGGGACCGCTGAAGCAGCGTTGAATAGTTATGAGCTACGCAAACGATCCTCGCTTTCTTAAGAGCATTGAAGAGTTCAATCAGCAACTATTCTTCGAGTGCCACGAAACTCTGGAGGAGCTTTGGCTCGAGGAGCGTGGCGAAGACCGGCGCTTTTTCCAGGGGATCATTCAGATCGCCGCCGGCTACTACAAACTGCAGCAACAAGTGCCCATCGGCGCGGTCAAGCTCTGGCGCACGGGCGTGGAAAAACTCCTGCCTTATCAGCCGGTTTATTTAGGTGTGAATGTTGAAGCCTTGATGCGCGCCGTTCAACTGAATTTGGCCAAGCTCGAAAGCGCGCAACGGCGCGGCGACCCCCCGCCTGAGTTGGAAGCTCCCTCCATACAACTCATCTGCTGACGTTGCTTGATGAT
>DATACQ010000924.1:0-2813 GCA_036258955.1 Binatia bacterium | reverse complement strand
GGAAGCGCCGTCCCATCAGCTGTCCCTGAGTGCGCCCCACCTGATCGCGGCCGCTCTCAAATGTGTAGCGGAAGTGGCTTTCCAACACAGCGCGAAACGACCATGATTTATCCGCCGCTTCGATGTTCAGACCGTTGCCCGGCCTATATTCAAATGTTGGCAGGGCGGCGGCGGCTTCGGTAGCCTCCCGCTTCATTTCAATTTGCTGCTCTTTCAGTTGATTCAGTTCCTGCTCGAGGGCCTTGATCCGGTCGTCAACGTTCTGCGCGCTCGCCGGCGCTAACGTTAACAGAAACGCTGCCAGCGTCAGAGCCGTCGAAGCAAGACTGAGTAGCCTTTTCTTCATAGTGTTCTCCTTCTCACTCCTCTGTAAATTTTCCTTGTTGCCGTTCCCTGTAAATTCCAACCATTCCTTGAAGTATTAACGACCCACTTTGTACTTGATTTTTGGCGAGTACAGCAATCGGTCGAAAGTAGGAAATTGCCCTGTTTCAAGGCTCCGCGAGCGTCGATCTACGAATAAGGTCTTAGTAAAAGGGTGATCTTTGGGCGATTCAAGGACGCAATCGTCGTCATCGCAGACGCGGCTAGCCAGAAAGCGCCATTCAGCAAAAAGTTGTAAGTTGCTGTAACTATTGAAAGTAATCGCGAGTTTGTGGCATACGGAAGTAACATTATTGTAAGGGAAGGGAAAAGTGGGAACAAAAACCTGGGATGTGGTGTCTGCATTGATCGGTGCAATAACGCTTTTAAATGTCTCCGCTTGCGCGCCGCGAATCACCAACATGACTCCCGTGGAAGGACAGCCCGGAACTGTGGTTAACCTTTCGATGGAATATCTGGTCGGATGGCCGCGGGTGGAGATCGCGGAAAGAATACTGGAGTGGCCGCACCTGAAGTTAATGGCGACGGCGCCTGACCGACAAAATATTCCGGGAGAGGAATTGATCTGGATCGAAGACAAAATTCTCCAATTTAAAATTCCAGATCTGCCCCCTGCCGATTATAAGGTGGTTATCCACGACGACAAAGGTCCTCCGGGAGATCGCATCTACTCGGCGCTGGAAACCACCGCGTACGTAATCTTTCCTCCGGTGTGGCCATTTGTTTTTCGCTCGAACCAAACCGATTTCATCTTGCGAGTGTTACCGGCGCCGTAGATTTGCTTTCAAATGGGGCCGTGAAATGCCTCGAGGAAAAAACCGCGGCTTCGAATTCAAAGTCCCCAACTTGAATTCACGCCGCCTTTGTTGACCATTCACCGCGGGCTGTATAACATCGATGAGACATTTAAACCGAAGGGATTTTCGCATGAGAACAGAGGTCTTCGCGTCAGGCGCGTTATTGACCGCGATTCTGGCAAGCGGTTGTTCATCGTTGCCTTCTTTATCGTTGCCCTGGTCCAGCTCGGCGCCCGCCGTCGATCCCACCGCCGAGGCGCTATACGAAGACGGCGTGCGTTATATGAAGGAGAAGCGCTACGTGCGCGCGCTCGACGCATTCACCAAGCTTAAGAGCGAACATCCATTTAGTCCGCTGCTCGCCGATACAGAACTCAAAATCGCGGATGCGTATTATCTAAACGAACAATATCCCGAAGCGGTGAACGCGTTTAAGGAGTTCCAAACACTGCATCCGACCAGCGAACACATTCCTTTCGTAATCTTGCGCCTCGGTCAAGCGCACTTTAACCAGTTCTCCAACATCGCTCGCGACCAAAAGAACACAGAGATAGCCAAAGGCTACTTCGAGGCCGTGCTCTCAAACCATCCGAAGTCGCCGCACGCCACGGAAGCACGGGAAAAACTCGCGAAGTGCAATGGCATACTCGCCGAACACGAGTTCAACATCGCCGATTTTTACTTCAAGCAGGAGAAGTATCCGGCGGCGCGTGACCGTTTCGAGGAGATCGTGCGCAAGTACCCGGGCACGCCTGTGGCAGCGAAGAGCCTTTTTTTCCTCGGCCAAAGCTATCGAAGGGAAAAGAACAACGTAAAGGCGGCTTTGGCTTTCGAGGCGTTGCTTAGCCATTACCCCGAGGATCAGCTCGCCACGCCAGCCAGAACACAGTTGGCGCAAATGGAAAACGAGAGGCATGATCCTCTGGCCATGTTGCTGATGCGCGACCGTCGCGTGGCGCCAGGCGCCGTAGAGTCGAAGCCGGAGAGCACTGCTACAACGAAAACGAAGGAAGTGAACAACCTGGTGGCAAAAACAGAAGTGGTCTACGAGGCGCCGGGTGATGAAAAGACCATGTTCCGGCGTGTCGTAGACAAGATTAACCCGTTTAGCTCATCCGACTCTGACAAGAAGGATGCGGAAATAAAAAAACAAGAGGTAAAAACAAAGAACGCCGTAGAGCTGCTGGCCAAGAACAATACCGCAAATACGGACTCGAAAGGCTTCTTTGCTTCTCTCTGGCCTTTTGGCGGCAGCGCCCGAACTAACGGGCAGCAAGCTTCCGGCAGAAGCAGCGGTGTTATCGATACGGTCGATGAGTCATTAAAGCAGAAAGGCATCGATGCAAACGCTCAAAGCGCAGCATTGAAGCCACCTGCCGCCGATCTGCCGAAGGTCGATGAGCCCGAGCGGACGCCGCCTGCGGATACCGCTAAATTGCTTGGCGAAATCGACGCAACTCTGAAAAAAGAAGGCAAAGATGCGTCCGAACCGACGCCTCCCGAGACCGCGGCGGCTTTCCGCGATCCGGAGGTGGCGCGCGCTGCGGTTCCGAAAGCGCAGCCAAAAACTGCAAGTGGACAAAGCTCCTCGACTACTGACCTCCTCGGGAGCATCGATCAGAAGCTTCAGGG
>DATACQ010000923.1:0-2316 GCA_036258955.1 Binatia bacterium | reverse complement strand
CTTCTCTGAAGGCCGGGAACATCCAGTCGCTACGCTGCAGCGCGTAGGCACTGCCGATCTGCGCCGCCTCTTGACCCAGGATTGAAGCGTAAGTGCCGAGGCGACCTTCACGTTGCAGCTTGAATGCCTTATCATCGAAGGTGCGCGCCAAAACCATCCATCTATAGAGGTCCTTTACTTGCTTATCGTCGAGAGGTGGGCGTAAACTCTCATCACAATTTCCCTCCTCATCGAGAATTTGGAGCCACTCAACCTGGAAGGTCCCAATGACTTTCGTCGGCATGAGGATTCCTCCTGGCACTAAGGATAGCACGTTACTCGTGATCGACAACGGAAAAACGAACGGCGCGCTGAACGTGTCTCGTTTTTTAGCTTAAAGTCAGTAGTAAATCTGTTAGAATTTGCATGAAGGATTGTCGAGTTTCGAATTGGAAGGTCGATTTGTTGAGAAATTCGGCCCCGTCATGAGGCAACCCGTCATCGTTAGCGCCACCCGCACTCCCATCGGGAGCTTCCAAGGCGCCCTGAGTTCTCTGCCGGCAACAAGATTGGGCAGCATCGCCATTGAACGCGCATTGAAGCAGATCGAGCTGAGCGGCGAGCAGGTCAACGAAGTCATCATGGGAAACGTGCTGTCGGCTGGCGTGGGACAAGCGCCCGCGCGTCAAGCCGCCCTCGGCGCGTCTCTGCCTAACTCTGTCGGCTGTACAACCATCAACAAAGTCTGCGGATCGGGACTGAAGGCGGTGATGCTGGCGCACCAAGCCATTGTTGCCGCGGACGCAGACGTAGTGCTTGCCGGCGGCATGGAAAGCATGAGCAATGCGCCCTACTTACTGCCGAAGGCGCGCAGCGGGTACCGGCTCGGACACGGCGAGTTGGTCGACAGCATGATTCGCGACGGGCTCTGGGACGTCTATCACCAGTTTCACATGGGTGAGGCCGCCGAGCTATGCGGCGAAACGTTGAACATCTCGAGACAGGAGCAAGACGAGTTTTCCGCGAACAGCTATCGCCGTGCGCTCGAAGCGCAAAAGCGCGGCGACTTCACGCGCGAGATCGTCCCTGTCTCGCTGCCGCAAGACCAAGGGACCGAGCAACTGGTCGCTGAAGATGAGGAGCCGAAACGCCTGCGCCTGGAGAGATTGCCCACGCTCAGGCCGTCGTTCAAGTGGAAAGGAACCATCACCGCCGGTAACGCTTCTTCCATCAGCGACGGCGCCGCAGCGTTGGTCGTGATGCTGGAAGATAGGGCTGAAACCCTGGGCATCAGACCACTGGCGCGGATCATCGGCTATACCTCCTTCGCGACGGAACCAGCCATGTTTACTACCGCTCCGGCACAAGCCATTTTCGCTCTGCTGAAGAGCTGCCGTTGTGATCTAACCGACATCGATTTGTTCGAAATCAATGAAGCATTCGCTGTGGCTTCCATCGCGGTCAATCGGGAACTGGACCTGGATCCCGCCAAGGTCAACGTCAGGGGCGGCGCGGTGGCCCTGGGACATCCGATCGGAGCCAGCGGCGCAAGAATTCTTACAACGCTGATACATTCCTTAGAGGACCTCGATTTAGCGACCGGCGTGGCGAGCCTATGCATCGGCGGAGGCGAAGCGGTCGCCATGATGATCGAAAGAGTGTAGCTATCTGCCTTCACTCGTCAGCATGAGCTTCCGGAGAAGTCCGGTCCAAAATGAAAGCTGATCGCTGACAGCTCATTGCCGAATCCCATGGACTTCGAGCTCACCGAAGAGCAGCTTTTAGTCAAACAGACAGCCGCGAACTTTGCCGAGAAGGAGGTAAAACCGGTAGCCACGCGCATGGACCATGATGGGACGTATCCGCTCGAATTGGTCCGGCGTCTCGGCGAATTAGGTTTTTTGGGGATGTCCGTGCCCCAACTGTTTGGCGGCTCCGGCTTGGATCTCGTGTCCTACGCCTTGGCCATGGAAGAGATTTCCAAGGCGTGGGCATCACTCTCGGTCGTCATGAGCGTGCACAACTCGTTGGTTTGCGCGCCACTCCTACGTTTCGGCACCCCGGCCCAGCAGGAAAAGTATCTCGCATCGCTGGTGCGCGGCGAGCGATTGGGATGCTACGCGCTGACCGAATCGGGGGCCGGTTCCGATGCCGGCGCGATCCAGACCAGAGCGACACGTTCGGGCGACGAGTACGTTTTAAACGGCCAGAAGATTTTCACCACCAACGGCAGCCGCGCCGACCTGGCGATCGTTTACGCGGTAACGGATCCGCATCAAGGGAAAAAAGGCATTTCTGCTTTCCTGGTGGAAAAAAACTCACCCGGCTTTCTCGTTG
>DATACQ010000922.1:0-6947 GCA_036258955.1 Binatia bacterium | reverse complement strand
CGCCTGCGTAGCTTTTGCCGGCGTCGTCCTGAAAAGCGCCAAAACCCGCCAAATAGATAGTCGTCCCACCTGTGACTTTGACGGCGGGGGAATAGGCGCGTTCTTTTTGACGCTCGTTACCCGGTAGGAATTCGCGCGTCGCCATGATCTGCCTCCTTTATCGCAAGAACAACTTCTTGAATTCGTCGCGTTTCGCGGCGTAACCCTTGGTGTCAAGATCGTCCATTTCCACCGCCTGGATTTTATCGGCGTCGGGGAGCAGCTGCGGAATGCCTTTGAGGGTGACAAATTCGCCTGCCTTGGCCAGTAGCTTCATACTTTCGGCGCTTAGAAAGAAGTCGATGAAGGCTTTACCTGCATTCGGCCTTGGCGCTTTATGGTTCAATCCGACGTACTGGCCGGTGCTGAGCATCTTGCTCATCCTGACGTAATCCACGGGCGCGCCGGTCTCGGCAAATGTGACAACGTAACGCACTAAGCTGATGGCAATGGGCGTTTCGCCCGTCGAGACGCGTTCGGCGGAAGGCGCGAAGGACTCGGCGAGAATAGGTTTGGTCGCGCCAAGATCCCGAATGAACTTTTCAGCGCTTTCATTTCCCAGAATCTTGTACAAACTCGCGAGCCATTGCATCGTGGTTGTGTGTTGCGTGGGATCGGGCATCACGAACTTGCCGCGGTATTTGGGATTGAGCAGGTCCTCTAAAGATTTCGGCGCATCCGCGGGCCGCAGGACGGACTTGTTGTAAATGATGCCTATAGGGGTATGCCGATATGCCGGCCCCACTTCCGGGTCGATCTCGTCCTTGGGAAATGCGTTTGCCGATGGCGAAATGTATCTGGAAAATAATCCTTCCTTTTTCATGATCGCGATCGCACCGCTATTGTTCACCATGACATCAAAGGCCGGTTTGCCGGCGCGATGCTCGGCCAGCGCCCGCTCCATGGCCTTAGTCGCCGAGGCACGGAAGTACTCCACCCGCAGACCCGTTTTTCTTTCGAAGGCTTGCACTATTGGATCCATGGCGGTGTTTTCCAAAGACCCGTAGGCTACTACTTTTCCCCCTTCTTTCCTGGCAGCCTCGAGCAGTTTCGTGTCTTGTGCGGCGACGCGGGAGGAAATAGAGACAAATAAGCAGACGGAAACGAGTAAACGTTGAACCATGACGGCACCTCGCTATGCCGAGTGCTACAAGCGAATGAGTTCCAACGCGTTCTCTTCTAGAATCATTTTTTTCTGCTTCGGTGAAATATCAGGTCGTTCACGCAAGCCTTTGACCGTATTCGGGAACGTCGAGTCGAAATGCGGGTAGTCGGTAGCCATTAACACGTGAGTTTCGCCGACCTCCGCAAGCGCCGGCGCCAGCCACTTCTCATCCGATTCGCACGTTATGTAGCAGTTACGCCGGACATACTCGGAGGGCGCCATGCTGAGTTGCGGGCACATGCCGGCGTCCTTGATGACTTCATAGTCGTCATCCATTCGGTGCATCCAGAAAACCAAAAATTCAGCGGTGACTTCGAAGAAGACGACTTTGAGGCGCGGGAACTTCTCGAAGACGCCGCCAAGCACCATGGCTACAAGCGGGGCGACGCAATTGAGCGGACGTCCGAGAATGTGCATAGGGAAGAAGTGCGATTGGCGGTTAATCAAAGTGCCGGCGTCGCCCAACGTGCTCGGGTGGCAGAAAAGCGGAATATCGAGCTGCTGCGCGGATTCGTAGAAGGGATAAAATGAGGGGTCGTCCATTTGTTTATCTTTTGTGTAGCTCACCAGATGGGCCGCCTTGCAACCCAACTCTGCGACGCACCGCTGTAGCTCCTTCGGCATCTCATCGGGACAACCGGCCGGGATCATTGCGACAGGTGAGAGCTTGTCACGATAGCCGCTGACGAGCTTGTATGCCCAGTCATTGTACGCGCGGCTCGCCGCGGCGCCGAGCGCTCCGGAGTTCTGCGACGGGATATCGATGGCGGTTGGAAAGATAAGTTGAAAATCGATGCCTTCCCGGGAGTTGTCCTTCATGCGGTATTCCATGTCGTAACCACCCTGCTGCCAACGCATCACTTCGTTGCCGCGCTGGTTGGCTTCGGGGTTATAGAAAACCTGATGCGTGATGGGTTTTTTGAAGTTGGCGTTCGCCACCGGATCTTCCATAGGGGAGAGTTGATGGTCGAACTTGGAATAAAAGTATTTGCCGTCGCCGATACGTTTGGGAGAATACTTCGTAAATGGCTCCGGCAATTGATAAATCTCGTCCAGCAACCAGCCGTCGCGCAAATGTGAATCTAAATCGATGATCGCCATGAAACCCTCTGTTACGGAGCGATATTGCCGGTTACGCTGCACGCTAGTACACCGGCAGGTGAGCGTCAAGGTCCCGCGCTGCAGTTCAAGCCGTTGAAAATTGTTCAAGCGGTTCAAGCCGCCGTTAAAGAATCGAGAGTTGCAATAATGCTGAATTGAGTCTTTTAGGGGCCGGCGGTAACGACGCGGAATCCAAGCGCGGCGATGTCGTGAAGGAAATCGGAGGGTAAACGACTGCCAAAGCGAAAGATCGAGAGATCTTGGTCACGCAACCGGTTCTCATGAAAATAAAGGATGCTCATGAGGTCGAGACGGTACTGGCGGCTCAGCCTGATCATGTCTGGAACGGGGCTCGTGCGCGAGTCTGAAGCGATCATGATGCGGGTTCCGCCGCTTTTAGCTGCGGTCACGCTGATCAACGCTTCGAAGATGTCGGACTCGGTAATGATACCCACCAGGCGCGTGTCGCGTAGCACTGGCAACGCGCCGATCCGATGCGTGCGAAGGGTCTTTGCGGCCTCTTCCACGGGGCAGTCCATTGTGGTTGTGACCACTTTACTTGACATTACGCTGGACACCGGCCGGGGCACGCTCTCTTCGTGGACCTCGATGGAGAACGGGTTCAAGTTGCTGGGAAACCCGCGGGCGATGTCGTATTTCGAGACGATGCCGACCAAACGCGTGCCGCTGCGGCTTTGCTCGACAATCGGGAAATGGCGGAATTTGCGCCGGCTCATTTCCAACGCGACCTGCGAGATCGTGGTGTCCGGGCGCAGAGTCACCGGATCGGGGGTCATCCATTTTTCAACAAACATGCGAGTATTGTTTCCCAGTTATGTTCGACTTCATTCAAATCGGCGTGCGCCGCGGCGCCCTTAAGCACTGCGGTGACACCTGGATAATGGGCCGGCTTTGCAGCGGTGTAAATGTCCAAGGTATAAGCAACCGATCACCCAGGAAAGGAAGAATGCAATGGAAGTGAGAATCGGAACTTCTGAATACGGTGGGACTTTTTACACGCAAGGGATGGCGTTTGCGGAGCTATTCAATTGCGGCCGTGCCGGCGCAGACATGTGCGTGGTGAGGACGACCGATGCGAGTATTCACAATGCAGAGCAGCTCGACCGCGGCGATCTCGAGTTCGGTTTTATGGCCTCGAACTGGATCGGCCGCGCCAAGGACGCCGTGCCGCCGTTTACGAAACGAATTGCGCTGCGGATGGTTGCGGCTGCCAACGCCGGTCCGATGTTCTTTGTGAAGCTCGCCGGATCGCCCATAGCGACCGTCGCGGATTTCCCGGGCAAGCGCATCGGCATCGGTGCTAGAGGCAGCGGCATGGAGCAGCATAGTCACACGATCTTTGATGTACTGGGCCTTTCGTTCGATAGCTTTACGCCGGTGCACATGAGTTTCGCCGAAGCAGCAGATGCACTGGTTGCGGGCAAGATTGATGCGCAGTTCCAACCCCCTATCCCCAACAAAGTGATGACGGATCTCAGCGAACGCGCGGAGATTCGAGTTGTGCCTTATGCGCCCGGGCAACTGGAGAAAGTCCTGGCTGAGGTTCCTTTTTACCGGAAAGTGATGATGGAGAAGAATGCGTTTCGCGGTCTCAGCGAAGACAGCGCTCAGCTTGCAGTCATCAACGTTCTCGTGACCCATGAAAATGTTCCGGCGGCGATCGTGCACGATATGACAAAGGCGATTGCAGAGAACCTGGAGACGCTCCCGAACATGAACCCTCTTTTCAAAGGGTTGAAAACTCTCTTCGAGCCTCTACGCGCACAGGGCGCGGCGGCTTTTGAATTTGGCGGCGTCCCACTTCATCCGGGTGCCGCTCTGGCGTACCGAGAAGCGGGATGGATCTAGTAGGCCAGGAAAAGCGGAAAAGCTGAAAGCGGAAAGATGAAAGTGAAATCCCGTTGATTCCGGTGTTTGATATTTATCCGCGGCGTATCATGAATT
This sequence comes from Binatia bacterium, assembly GCA_036258955.1. Lineage (GTDB taxonomy): Bacteria > Desulfobacterota > Binatia > UBA9968 > UBA9968 > DATACQ01. Next base: position 2,677 of record DATACQ010000922.1, on the reverse strand, counting down.
CATTAGAGGGTTGAAGAAAAGCGGAAATATGAAAGCGGAAAGATGAAAGACCGGTCCCTTGCTTGTTGGGTGCATTATTTGACGTTTACCCATGCCTCAGCGGAGCGGGCTGAATTTCATTAGAAGCTCGAGGAAAAGCGGAAATATGAAAGCGGAAAGCGAAAACCGGAAAGCCGAAAACGGAAAGATGACCGTCGAGATCACGAGGACATAAACCGCTTTGATCATCCAGTCCTCTCTTGCACATGGGTTTCATACGCCTCGCTCAGTACTCTTACCGATGAGTAGCGCAAAACTACTGCGCGCTTCGGCGGATTGTCAATAAACCCGATTTCCCGCCGTGCGGCGACTTTTCAGGCGGGACTGCCTTCCCAATGAAATCGCGAAACGGACGTCTTGCTGCCATCGGTGGACAAATCACGACAGATCTCCCCTGGAACAGATGCTGCGTTGTTGCTCGCGCATGGACGGTGTTCAGCTTCAAACATCGCGATCACTCTTTCCTCGATTACAGGCGATGCTGGGCATCGTCCGCCAGTTGTTTCCAATCGCTGAATAGCGGCGTCTAACAAACGCAGAGTAAGTTCACAGGAGGAGGGCACTTGTATGTCGAACAGTAATTTCTGGCAGTTGGTCTTCAACCAGAGCAAAGTCAATGGTGCCGAATACTTCGGCGAACGACTGCCTAATAACAGTTGGGATTGGCCCAAGGACACTTTTCTGCAAAAACGCTTAAACGAGCTGAAGAGACAGCGCGTGGAGCGGGTGACCACTGGTTCTCGCCTAAATCGCGCAGGCTCCTCGTTCCGGAGGTCAGACTCGCTATCTTGCGTCCAAGGACAATAATCCGTCTCATCTATTCGACCCTCATTTGTCTTCACACTGAATAAGATCCGGAGCGCATGGCACGCCCAAGTTCGGGGTGCGCCATGCGCATCGATCACGGCACTCCTCTGCTGCTAACGTGGTACTGGTATGTGGGTTTGGTGATTGCGCATATACCAGGCCGCAATTTCTTCACGGCTCGCAAACCACACGCCGTCATGTGACTTGGCATAATCGATGAATTGGCGCAGTGCCGCGGCCCGATGCGGCTGGCCCATAACGTGGGGGTGCATCCCAAAATTCATGATGCGGCCGCTGACAGCGCTTTCGGCATATAATTCGTCGAAGCAGACTTTGAGGGTCTCTAAGCCTGAGGATGCCGCCATTCCGCCACGGGCGAACAAATTGAAATCGTTGATGTCATTCGAATAGGGCACGCAGACGATCGGCCCGTGAATGGTTTGAATTAGATAAGGCTGATCGTCGTTCAAATAGTCGCAGTAGGCGATCAAACCAAATTCTTTCAGGAACGCCGGTGTGTGTTGAGTTCCGCGAATCGCCGATGATAGCCATGCCTTTGCCGGACGGCCCACCACGTTAACATATTGCTCTAGAGTGCGTTGGATGACAGCTCGCTCCTGGTCGGGGCTTCCCGCGTAGTAGGTAAGCAAATCATTCTGTGCCCAGTTATGCGCGATCAGTTCCCAGCCGCGCTCATTGACGGCGTCAACAATGCGCTTCCGATCTGTCAGCATCATGCCGTTTACGGTGCAAGAGGGTTTAACTCCGGCTCTGTCGAAGACGTCAATCAGCCGCCAAACGCCTACCCGCTGGCCATATTCGCGCCACGTCCAGTTCGCCGTGTCCCAGACGTCACCCGGAAGGGCGTGCGGAATGGTCATCGGGCCGCCGGTAAAGAGTGGTTCTTTCTGCGCGGGACGGAACTTTTCCCAATATTCCAGATTGATCGTGAGAATCACGGCGAGGCGAGCACCGTCGGGGAACCGCAGCGGTCCGCGATCCGGTAAGGCAACAAACTCGTATGACGATGGCATTTCGTGACTAGCCATGCTCGGTCTCGCTTTGCAAATGATAAATGATCAATGCGCAAGCGCGGCGCTGAGCCCGTGGTCACGTTGACGGCTTTTTGATCGAAAGTAAAGTGCGCTCGCGCGATCGGATGATCGTCACGCTTGGCCGCCCGCGGTGGGTTTTTCTAGGCGCGGATCATTGACGACGATAAGGTCAGCCGCTTTTTTCGGATCGTCTCTCTGGAAGTGGATTTGTTGCGCGGGAAAATAAATGGCTTGATACGCTCGGATCGTCTCGTCGCGAGGCAAGCCCTCCTGCGAGCGCGCCAAGGCGCGCTCAAGCGCAGTCTCGTAACTGCAATCAATCCAGATCGTGAGGTCATAAAAATGCTGGTACGCTCGCTTTAGGAGGTAGATGCCCTCGAGTAAAATGATATCGACGTTTTGGTATTCGTAGAGTTGCTTTCGGTACTCTGTTGCGGTTTCTGCGGCGTAATCCATTTCGATTATAAGCGAGCGACGATCCCGAAGCGGCAAGATCAGTTCCGCGAACATTTCATCAAACCGGATTGCGTTAAGATAGAAGTGCTGCGCGGGATTTGCTCGGGCGAACCGAGTGTGCGGCAAATTCAACCAGCCGTCAACGTTGACATTAGCGACCTGCAGATTACGTCCGCACAGCGCTGCCGCGAGTTTCGCCGCGAGGTAGCCCTTGCCGCTGCCATCAATACCGCTGATCGCGACCAACAAGCCTCGTTGCGCGGGAATGCGATTGCGGCCAGACAAGATCTTTTGAACAACAGAATTGATTTCCACGAATA
>DATACQ010000921.1:0-2653 GCA_036258955.1 Binatia bacterium | reverse complement strand
AAACCATTTCGTTGCGGTTTTCCTGCACCTTGCTATGCGTTCGGTATCTTCGTTATAAGGAGCGTGCATCAATGTCACAGAGCCCGGTCAGAGCCAAAAATCTAAAGCGTCAGATATTCGGTACCGATGGTGTGCGCGGCGTCGCCAACCAGGAGCCGATGACGCCCGAAACTTCGCTGAAGTTGGGACGCGCGATTTCTCTTGTTCTGCATGATTCGGTGGCTGAGCCGCGGGACGGTTTGCGTCCTTCTAAACCGCCTTCGTCCCGAATTCGTAGCGGCGACGCTCAGCATCGATATAAGATTCTCATCGGCAAGGATACTCGCCTTTCCGGTTACATGCTCGAAACGGCGCTCGCCTCCGGGATTTGCTCCAGGGGCGCCGACGTCTTGCTCGTCGGACCGATGCCCACCCCCGGTGTGGCCTTTCTCACGCGAAGCATGCGCGCTGATGCAGGGGTTGTGATTTCGGCCTCGCACAATCCTTACCAAGACAACGGTATAAAATTTTTTTCCTGGGATGGTTTCAAGCTGCCCGATGAAGTTGAGGCGCGTATGGAGGAGATGATTCTCAACGGCGAGACGGAGGCAGATCCCCCGACTGCGTCCAGAATCGGCAAAGCGGTCCGAATTACTGACGCCCTGGGTCGCTACGTAGTTTTTCTCAAGACGACATTTCCGCGCCATCTCACCCTCGAGGGTTTGCGCATCGTTGTGGACTGCGGGCACGGCGCCGCCTACCGCGTCGTTCCCGAGGTATTATCCGAACTCGGCGCTCAGGTCATTCCGATCGGGGTTCAGCCGGACGGCGAAAACATCAACCGCAGTTGCGGTGCGCTCCATCCGGAAGCGGCGCGAGATGTCTTGCTGCACGAGCGCGCTGATTTCGCAGTATCGCTGGATGGCGACGCGGATCGCGCCATCTTCGTTGATGAGACCGGCGATGTCCTCGACGGCGATCAGATCCTCGCCATGTGTGCCAAGGACATGCAGGAGAAAGGCACGCTTAAGGGCCGCACCGTGGTGGCGACGGTTATGAGCAACCTGGGATTGGAGTTGGCGCTCAAGCCCTTGAACATTCAACTTGCGCGCACCGAAGTAGGCGATCGCTACGTCGTCGAACGCATGCTTCAGGATGGTTACAACTTGGGCGGTGAACAATCGGGCCATATCCTGTTCCTCGACCACAACACGACGGGTGACGGCGCGATTACCTGCCTGCAGGTGCTCGCATTGATGATCGAGAAGGGAAGACGGCTGAGCGAGCTTAAGAACGTCATGACCCGCCTCCCGCAGGTCCTCGTCAATGTCAAGATCCGGGAGAAAAAAGACTTTGAAGCAATGCCCAATGTGAGCCACAAAATACAGTTGGTGCAAGCCGCGCTGAACGGTCGCGGGCGGACCCTCGTGCGCTATTCGGGGACAGAGATGCTGGCGAGGGTCATGCTCGAAGGCGAAGACGCAAAACAAATAGATATGATGGCCCGAGAGATAGCGGACGAGATCAGCGCTGAAGTCGGAGTGAGGAAATGATTCGCCTGGGCGTTAACGTCGATCACGTCGCTACCGTGCGGCAAGCGCGCCGCATCGACATTCCGGACCCGGTGGAGGCGGCCCTGCTCGCGGAGGAGGCCGGCGCCGCCGGGATCACGGCGCATTTGCGCGAAGATCGGCGGCACATTCAGGAGCGCGATATTGAGCTTTTGCGCGCGCGGATCGCGACGAAGTTGAATCTTGAGATGGCCGTGACTCCGGCGATGGTGGCCTTCGCGGAAAGAATTCGCCCGGATGACGCTTGCTTCGTCCCCGAGAAGCGAGAAGAGCTCACTACCGAGGGTGGGCTCGACGCAATCGCGCAAAAAGCCAAATTGGCAGAGGCGGTGAAGCGCCTGCAGGATAAAGGCATACTAGTAAATCTGTTCATCGATCCGGACAAAGCGCAAATAGAAACCGCCGGGGAGTTGGGGGCTCACGGCATCGAAATACACACCGGCACCTACTGCAACGCAGAGGGTGCTGCCCGAGAAAAAGAAATGCAGGCCATCATGGCCGCTGCGCGAATGGCGCACAGTATCGGGTTGGAAGTGCACGGCGGCCACGGACTCAATTTGGATAATGTTCTGCCTATCGCTCGCATACCGGAAATCGTGGAGCTTAATATCGGTCACAGCGTTATTGCCCGCGCGATTATGGTCGGCATGAAAGAAGCCGTGCGCGAAATGAAGGAAGTCCTCGATCGTGCTCGTGACTCGTGATCGTGTTCGTTCCTTTGATGGCCTTACGAGCACGATGACCAGTCCCGAGCACGAGCCACCAATCGATGCTGATCGTTACCGCAGAACAGATGCGCGATATGGATCGTTTGACGATCCATAAGCATGGGGTACCGAGCCTCAGGTTGATGGAGTGCGCCGGCGAGAGGATTACCGAGGCCATTCTCGAGAATTTTGGCTCCGCGCCAGCAAAAGGCGTGCTCATCGTTGCCGGAAAGGGCAACAACGGCGGCGATGGTTTCGTTGTCGCGCGACTTCTGAAGAAGAGGCGAATCCCGTGCGAAGTCGTGCTTCTCGCCGAGCGCGCCGAGCTTAGTGCCGACGCCGCGCATAACTGCCGCGCTTTCGAGGACCTCAACGGCAAAGTCTTTGAAATCAAAC
>DATACQ010000920.1:0-5986 GCA_036258955.1 Binatia bacterium | reverse complement strand
GCAAGTATTTCGGCGAGACGCCGCAGACGACTGTTCATATCATCAACGATATCTTGGCTCCTGCGCTCAAGAATCACGACCCGAGTCGTTTCGAAGCAGCGCACGCGGTCATGGACAAGGCTGTGAAGGGTTATCCGTATTGCAAGGCCGCAGTTGATGCGGCGCTCTATGACGTCACCGGAAAAGCCTTAAAGGTGCCTGCTTATCAATTGCTCGGCGGTCTTTTTCGCGAGCGTATTCCCATCGCCCACAGTTTAGGTTTGATGGAAATCGACAAAGCGGTTGAAGAAGCACGCCAAGCGGTCGCTGAGGGCGTAAAGACGATCAAGCTGAAAGGCGGCGTGGAACCGAGGCGTGATATAGCCGTCGTGGAGCGCATACGCTCGGCTGTCGGTTCGGACGTAAAGATCTGCGTCGATGCTAACCAGGGATATTCTTCGCCCAAGCTTGCCGTCCAGGTCATCAAAGCGATGGCCGAGTATGATCTTCTCTATATGGAACAGCCGGTGGAAGGCATCGATCTTATGGCCGAGGTAACGCGCCGCGTGGATACGCCGGTCATGGCCGATGAGAGCGCGTGGTCTGCGCACGATGTGCTGGAAATCGCCTCCAAGAAGGCGGCGGACGTGATCTCCGTCTACACCACGAAGCCGGGCGGCTTGTTCAAAGCGAAGCAAGTGGCCGCCGTGGCTCAAACCGCAGGGATGGCGTGCAACGTGAACGGTTCAGTGGAGACGGGCGTGGGTAATGCCGCAAACATTCATCTCGCGGCTTCGACAGGGGTCGTGACGTATGCCTGCGTGGTTCCGGTTTCCACCCCCAAAGAACAAGCTCGCAGCGAAATCGCCGGTATTTATTATTCGGATGACATTATCAGCGAAGGGTTTGAATATAGCGCGGGCGACGTCATTGTCTCGTCAAAGCCGGGCCTCGGCATCGAGTTGGATGAAGGTAAGCTCAAGCATTACCGGCTGGATTAGAATAGTTTCGTGTTTCGAGTTCCGAGTTTCGAGTTCAAACCCGAGACTCTAGACCCGAGACACGAGACACGTCCGAACGTATGGCTATCAAGAAGATCGCTATCTTGGGCGCGGGCAACGGTGGTTGCGCGACCGCCGCCGATTTGACGCTGCGCGGATTTGAGGTGCGCCTGTTTTCGCGCTCGCATAAAACTTTGCTGCCGATCATGAAGCGGGGCGAAATCACTCTGGTCGAGAACGGCGCCGAAAAACCCGCAGGCATTTACTTCGTGAGCCCTTTGATCATACCCGTGGTGAAAGGCGCTGACCTCATCGTCGTTGCCGCTCCTGCCGTGGCGCACGAATATCTCGCGCGTCAAATGGCGCCTCACTTGGCCGACGGACAAATCATTCTTTTGAATCCGGGACATACGGGTGGTTCCCTCCACTTCTGGGACCTGCTGCGCTCATCGGGTTGTGAAGTCGATTTCAAGCTGTGCGAGACGGTGACGTTAACCTACATTTGCCGCATGCCGGAGCCCGCCCGGGTCGAAGTGTACCGGCGCACGACGAATCTGCGTTGCGCCGCATTTCCGGGAAAGCAGACGACTGAGCTGGTTCGTGATGTCGGTGCGGTGTTCCCCAATCTACTTGCCGCGGAGAACGTCCTGGACACGGGCCTTTCGAATATCAATGCCATCATGCATCCGGCGGGGATGCTCGGAAACGCCGGCTGGATTGAAAAGACCGCTGGCGACTTTCTTTATTACCGGGAAGGCATCACTCCGGCGATTGCTGCCTGGATCGAAGCGGTGGACCGGGAACGGCTGGAGATCATCAGGTGTTTAAGCCTCGAACCACTACGTTTCATCGACCATTTTCACCGCTATGGCCTGACTTCCGAGGATGCCCGCTCAAGCGGCTCAGTCTACCGCGCCATCCACGAGAGCGAGCCCAACCGCTCCATCAAGTCGCCTTCATCGCTGGACCACCGGTACATTAGAGAAGATATTGGCTATGGTTTAGTCCCAATGGCGGAGATCGGCCGGATGTTTGGTGTCAAGACCCCGGTCATGGATGCCTTGATCACATTAGCCTCAACGGCGCTGGGCGTCGACTTCCGCAGCACGGGCCTGACCCTCGAAAGAATGGGGCTCAAGTCAATCAAACCTGAGGGGTTACTACAAATATTGCGAGATGGGTTCCGTGCCCCGGGAGGTTACGCATAACGTGCGCGTGGGACTTTGCTTCGATGGATTTTATTCGATCCAAGAAATGGTCGAGCTCGCTCGCCTATCAGAGGACGCGGGTCTCGAGTCGCTCTGGATGTCGGATCATCTCTGTTTTCGCGATTCGTTGGTTAGCGCGATGGCGCTGCTTGGTTCAACGACCCAGATTAAGGTTGCTGCGGCCCCCATGAGTCCTTACTCCCGCAACCCGATCATCACGGCCATGTCCATCGCGACCCTGGAAGAATTCGCACCGGGGAGAGTCATCGCCAGCCCCGGCACCGGCAATGCGGCGGCGTTAAAAGAAGCCGGAATAGAGTCGCCCCATCCGCTAAAGACCATGCGCGAGTACGTGGCGCTCTTGCGCGCTTATCTCAAAGGCGAGACTGTGGCTTTCCAGGGCGAAGTGTTTAAAGTTAACGGCGCCAAGCTGGGATTTGTCCCAGATCGAACGATACCGATGTATATCACCGCCGTTCGGCCGCGGATGCTCCGCTTGGGTGGTGAGATCGGCGACGGTGTGCTCCTCTCCGGTGGCTGCTCACCCGGGTACATCGCGCAGTGTGTCGCGGAAATCAACAACGGCGCAGCCAGGGCCGGCAAGTCGCCGGCGCAGTGCGATGTTGCCGGATTCGTGACCGCGTCAGTTGCAGAAAATCAGCGTGAGGCAATCGAAGCGAACAAGCTGTTCCTGGCGTATATTTTTCGCAACGTGCATCACGCCGAGAACATCAAGCTGGGCGGTGGCAGCGTTGACCAGGCTGCTCTCGCTGCAGCGGTAGCAAAGCGCGATTGGGAGGCGGCGAAGAAGTTCATAAGCGACGAGGTCGTACTGGCGCATTCCGTTGCCGGTACGCCGGCTGCGTGCCGCGAGCAGTTGCAATCGTTCATAAGGGGTGGTCTTAAGCTCCCCGTCCTCTTGCCCACCGGAACTCAAGAGGCGCGCCGCCGGGTTATCGAGATGGCTCGCGGCTTTGTGTAGAGTTTACTTTGTTTGTTGTTCCGAAATATCTGAATTTACGGTCTTAGGAGGTGGCTCGATGCCGGTTTCTCATGCAATCGTTAAAGTGATTGTCGTGCTATGTTGGGCAACCATTTCGTCGGCGGCTCTGGCGCAACCGATCAGTTTGGAGGCGGCAAAGAAAGAAGGCAGAGTTTCTGTGTATGGCACGATCATTCCGCAGGTGATGAGTCAAATCCAAAAAGGCTTCGAAGGAAAATATGGGATCAACATTGAGTATTGGCGCGGTGATGCGACCAAAGTCGTCGATCGCGTGCTCACCGAATGGCGCGCGGGTAAGCCCGGCTTCGATATGGTCATAGGTGCCCGCGGTCCGCTTTCTTTAGCGAAGCCGGACGGGGTCTACGCGAAGTTCACGCCGGCTAGCGCGGCCAATTTCCCCGCAAAGTTTAAGGATAAAGAGGGGCATCTGACCGCCTGGCGCATCACACCGGTCGGCATACTGTATAACACCGAGCTGGTTAAAGCGGCGGATATGCCGAAATCGCTCGATGATTTGCTCGATCCCAAGTGGCACGGAAAGATCAGCATGCCGGATCCTTCGCGCCATGCTAGCACCGCAACTTATTTGTGGAATCTGCAACAAATCAAGGGGGATAAATGGCAAGACTTCGTGCGTGCCTTGGCGAAACAAAGACCCTTGTTGGTGGAGTCTTACTCGTCGGTCCCCAGTGCCATCGTGCGCGGTGAAGCGTCCCTCGGAATTAGTTATATTCAGTACGCCGGACAAACCAAAGGGCCAATAAGCTTCGCTCCCATAAGCCAGGTTTTCGCCGATCCCAGTGATGCCGGCCTGAGCGCCAAGGCGGCCAATCCCAATGCGGCAAAATTCCTCATCGATTATCTCTGTTCGCCGGAAGGCCAGAAGAAGGTTACGGAGTTCAACGAGTTCGTGTTGTCGCCGGGTATTTTCCCGCCGATCAAAGGTGCTGACAAAATCATGGGAGACATCCGCCTGTTGGAGGATCCCAGCGCGGAGCAGTTACAAAAGCTGCAAAGCGATTTCCGTCAGTGGTTTGTCGCGGGCAAGTAACCGTCGATTGAATTGCGAGCCGAAATCAAGATATTTTTGACTTAGCTCGGTTAAATCTATAACTAAGCGATCAATTTCCGTTAGGAGGTCTTTGTGAAACGATTGCATCAAGTGGCTCGCGTCCTGTTCGGAGTTGGGATCGCAACTTTCATTGTCACCGGCACCGGGTTGGCTCAGTCCGTCAATATCGATGCGGCGAAAAAAGAAGGCAGGGTGGTCGTATATGGTTCCGTCGTTCCCCAGGCGATGGAGGACTTTAACCGGAACTTCGAATCGAAATATGGCATCAAAGTCGAATATTGGCGAGCGGACTCGACAAAGGTTTCCGAGCGCGCCCTAACGGAATGGCGCGCGGGCAAGCCCGGCTTCGACGTTGTCGAAGGCAACCGCGGCGTTCAACTGATCATGAAGTCGGAGGGCTTGTTCACGAAGTTTGTCCCGCCGGCTTCGGAGAAGTTTCCGGCGCAAGTCAAAGAAAAAGACGGCTTGATCACGCCCTGGCGGGTGTTGCCGATCAGCATCCTTTACAATACCGACATGGTAAAACCGGCGGATTTGCCGAAGAGCTTCGATGACTTGCTGCAGCCCAAGTGGACCAACAAAATCGCCATGCCCGATCCGACCCGGCATACGACGACAGCCCAGTTTCTCTGGAATCTCAGAAACATAAGAAAAGACAACTGGCTCGAATTTGTCCGCGGCCTGGCGAAGCAAAACCCTGTGCTCGTGGACTCGCTGGCGCCGGTTACCACCACGATCATCAAGGGCGAGGCGCCCGTCGGAATCACATACATCAAATACGTGAAGCAGTATAAGGGTCCGGTGCACTACGTGTTGCTCGAAAAATATTTGGCCGATCCGAACTATATGTCCGTGGGCGTCAAGGCGACGAATCCGAACGCGGCCAGGCTGTACGTGGACTACGCCTGTTCGATCGAGGGCCAAAAATACATAGCGCAAGACGGCGAGTTCGTCTTCGCGCCGGGCGTCTTGCCGCCGATCAAGGACGCGGAAAAAGTCCAGCCCAATATCGTTTTAATGGACAATCCTTCCGCAGAGGAGTTCAAGAAACTCATGAGCGGCACGTTCCGCGAAATCTTTTACGCCAAGTAACGGTTGCCGGGGTGGATCGTTGCGACAAAAAGAGGGCCGGCCTTTGGGCCGGCCTTTGTCGTTGAATGATTGCAGTCATGCGGATTGAAAACCAATTGAGGCCCCCATGTTAAATCGCGCGCTGGCGATGTTTAAGCGCGATCCGCAATTGTCGGTGGTGCTCTTCGTTGGAGTCATCATCGCTTACTTGAGCCTTTCCCCGACTCTGATGCTGTTTTACGGGAGTTTTCGCACCAAACCGCTTGGTGTGCCCAGCGAGTACTCGCTCGCGCATTACATCCACGCCTACAGCGATCCGCTGACCTATGAGCTGCTGCTGAATTCGTTCGTATTTGCTGCCGGTTCGGCGCTGCTGGCGACTTTCCTGGCGGCCACTCTGGCGTGGATCTCCATTCGTACCAACGCGCCCTTCAGAAAGCTCTTTGAGCTTACCGCTATCGTGCCGAACATCTTTCCGCCGGTCATGCTGGCGGTTTCTTGGACGGTGCTGTTAAGCCCGCGTACCGGCCTGATTAACCGCTCGGTTATCGAGCTGTTCGGCCTCGCCGAAGCGCCGTTCAATATTTACTCGATTCCGGGAATGATCTTCGTCGAAGCGCTGATCACAGCGCCTTTGGCATTTCTGCTGATT
>DATACQ010000919.1:0-2437 GCA_036258955.1 Binatia bacterium | reverse complement strand
TGGCGTTCATGGCCTCACAAGAAGCACAGGCTATTCTCGATAAGCTGGACTTTCGCTCTTCTCATTTGGTGGAAGGAACTCGGATGGCGAAGTATTTGCGCAGCAATCCAATCAAGCTACAAGAAGCGAAGGACTCGATTGACTTTTATTTGCAGGCCGAGGATAGCGGATTGGAGTTCAAAGAAGAGCTCACGAAACTACTTAAACAGTAGCAGGCAATGCACGTTCAAAGTTCAAGGTTCAAAGTTCAAGGTTGGAAGAGAGCCAATTGCAGGGAAAGAATGAAAATCTTGAACTTTGAGGTTTAAAGGATTTAAAAGGGCGAAACCATGTTGTCCAAGGAAGAAAATGAACTCATGACGCGTGTGGGACGCGGTACGCCGGCGGGCGAGATGCTGCGGCGTTATTGGTGGCCGGTCGCATTCACCCAAGCAGTGCAGTCGAAGGGCCGACCTGCCAAAGTGAAACTACTCGGTGAAGAGTTCGTTTTGTTTCGCGACGGCTCCAGTCGCCTGGGCTTGCTGGAGCTGCACTGCTCACACCGTGGTACGTCACTCGAATTTGGTAGAGTCGAAGAGATCGGCATCCGGTGCTGCTATCATGGCTGGCTCTACGACCGCGCCGGAAAGTGCCTGGAGCAACCCGCCGAACCGGAAGGCAGCACATTTAAAGATCGGATTCAGCATCCGACCTTTCTCGCTCAGGATGCCGGCGGGCTTGTGTTCGCGTACATCGGACCGGCACCCGCCCCGTTGTTGCCCAATTACGATTTACTGGTGCGAGAGGACGGCTGCCGGGTGGTGGGGGGCGGCGAGGAGTTTTGCAATTGGTTGCAGCGCGCGGAGAATTCTTCTGACGGCGCGCATTCCATCGCATTGCACGCGGCCGGTTACCCCAATATGGCAATGAAACGGCCCACGATGAAGTGGGAGCCGACGCGGGTAGGCATCAAAGAAACCACCTGGGTTGAAGGGGTGACGAAGCCGCGAATTTCCCACTTCGTGTTCCCTTCTCATGTGCGTCACTCCGCTGCGCGGGTTGGCGAAGTGCCGCGCCAGGTGATGCGGTTTCGTGTACCTGCGGACGACACCACCACGGTTACATTTTGGATCGATTTTTATCCGCACCGAAACGGCGACCCAACCCGCTCTGAGCCGTTAAAGACCAGAGGCTTTAAGAAAGATCAGCCGGGCGTTTATGAGCGAGTTCAAGATGGTTGGTGGAATTTGCCGAACCGGGAGCAGGATAGAGTTGCCCAAGAGACTCAGGGTGCGATCGCGGACCGCGCCAAGGAGCATCTGGCAAGTTCAGATCAGGGTATCCTGATGCTTCGTAAAATGATCCGCGAATCGATCGAATCGGTGTCCAGCGGCAAAGATCCCGTCGGCGTATTCAGAACAGCGCATCAAACGATAGTATTCGACTCGAGTCGCGATGCGGTCGAGGCGTTGTCTAGCAGAAATGAATTGCCGCCACCATGGAAATTATGAGCTCGCTTCTTCATCATGCTCGCGAAGCTGGCCATGCTGCGGCGCTAATAACGAAGATATGAACCTCGATTCCCACTTGCGCGGGAAAGACGAAACGCAGTTGCGCTTAGCCGATCGTTAGCGGGAGAAAAGTAATGTTTAAAACTATCATCGTGTTGGGGGCATTTTTCCAGATGCTTTGCGGCGCCTATGCGGCAAACGCGCAGACGCTCGAGGAACTGATCGCTGCCGCCCGCAAAGAAGGGGAAATGACTTTGGTCGCAAGCGCCTCCACCTTCGGCGGTAAGAAAGGGTTTGCCGAACTGGAAGCAGGGTTCAATAAGCGATTTGGACTCAAACATAAAATCAACTTAGCTCCGGGACCGAGTTTTCCCCAGGTGGCAGCGCGGGTTCTGACGGAGCTCAAGTCGGGCGCGCAATCCTCGACCGACTTATACTTAGGCTCGGACGGCACGATGAGCGACATGTATCGTGAGAAGGCGCTACAGAAGGTCAATTGGTCCGGGACCTTCCCGTGGGTGACCAAGGAGATGGAAATTTTTCCCCAGGAGACGTTGCTGGTTTATGCTTCGTTTCACGGCATCATTTACAATTCAAATGCGATTCCCAAAGAGAAGGCGCCCAAGAGCTATGAAGATCTAGTTGATCCGGCGCTGAGCCCAACTTGGGCCGGCAAAATTGCCATTCCTGCCTACATCCACTGGCTAGTTCGCGTCTCGTCAATGTGGGGCAAAGAAAAAGTGCTCGCCTACGCGCGCAAGCTCGCGCCGCTGGCTGGTGGCCGGCTGCGCCAAGGTGAAGAGGAGCGCATCGTTAGCGGCGAGTTTCCGATCATGGCGAGCACCGGCGGCGCTCTCGAGGCAATGTGGAAGTGGCAGGCCAAAGGCGCGCCGCTGGTCGGATTGCCTGGCTCGAGCCCTCCCACCTCCTCTTACTATCAACTCGGG
>DATACQ010000918.1:0-3835 GCA_036258955.1 Binatia bacterium | reverse complement strand
GCCCCAACGCAGGCAGTTTCCCCCTAATATCCATCCGCAGCCTCGATCATCGAAACGGCGCGTCCTTATCCATTCGACCGTTTTAGACCTGATTTGTGCAAGCCCCTCGATTAGAACATTAAGGAAGCTTGCAGTTTTCTCTGCCCAAGAATATACAAACTGTGATTGTAACGAGTGAAATATCATGCGTTTGCCGCACCGCGATCCGATTCAGCTGGGGCCGACAGCTTACGAGTTGTTTCAACAGAAGGAGGGTATTCCATCCGTCACCGGGTTTTTCATCGAAGACTTAATGGATGTAGAGGTCAAACCTTGGGCGCGCATGGGTGTGTCTGGTTCCTTTTTGAATCTGGGCGAGCAGCAGGAAACTGACGCTTACATCTGCGAGATACCCGCCGGTAAACAAACCAAGCCGCAGCGGCATCTTTTCGAAACGTTGATTTACATTCACAAGGGGCGCGGCGCGACCACGGTTTGGTTTGAGGAGAACGCGAAGCAGACGTTCGAGTGGAGTGCCGGGGCAATTTTTGCGATCCCACTCAACGTCTCGTACCAACATTTCAATGCGTCCAACGAATCGGTGCGTTTCCTTGCGGGAACCAACGCGCCGCACGTCATCAATCTGTTTCACAACGAAGACTTTATTTTTCAGAATCCTTTCCAGTTCCGTGATCGTTTCCGGCCGGAGCGGGAATTCTTCAAGGAGAACAAGCGCCTGACGGTGCGCTCCTGGGAAAGTAATCTCGTGCCCGACATCAATGAGTTCGCGTTGGACGATTATCCGATGAAAGGAAAGGGCGTGAAGATCATGCGTTTCGGGCTGGCGGGCACCACCTATGGTTGCCACGTGCAAGAGTTTCCGGCGGGGAGCCGGAGCACGTTTCACCGTCACGGTCCGGGCGCCATCGTGTGTGTTACCAAAGGCGAGGGCTTTGCGATGGTATGGCGCGAAGGAGAAGAGCGGACACGCTTCGAGATTAAGCCGGGGTCGATCTACTCGCCGGGTGATCTCATGTACCACGGACACTTCAATACAGGGCACGGCCCCCTGCGCCATTTCGCCATGCGCGGACGCAGTCCCAAGTACAGCCAGGATCGTTTCCGCACTAAACTGCACGAGATGATTCCTTTCGATGAGGAGCCGCCGGAGATCCATCCAATGTATCTGGATGAGCTGAAGCGTAAGGGAGTGAAATCGGAGATATCCGTGGTCGAAGAATAAAACGGTTTCGAGTCTCGCGTCTCCGGTTTCGGGTTAAACTCGAAATACAGGAACCGCAAACGCGACGCAGTTGAGGCGATTTGGAGAACATGGAACATGACGGAACTTGCTTATCAGGACTTTCGCGGCTTCGTAGAGGAAGCGAAAAAAATCAGCGAGTATCGGATTATCGAGAATGCCGATTGGGATGGCGAAATCGGCGCGCTTGTCGAATCAACGGCGGAGCTTGTGCCGCAGCCCCCGATGTTGCTTTTCGACAAAGTCAAAGGCTATCCGCCGGGGTTTCGCGTTTGCAGCTTGCCCTATGCGGCGTATCGGAGGGTTGCGCTGGCCTTGGGTTTGCCAACAGACAAACCGAAGCTTGAGGTTCTTCGCCTGGCTGCGCGCAAGATAAAAAACGTGCAGCCGATTGCGCCCAAGGAAGTCAGCGATTCGGCATTGTTCGAGAACAAACTCACAGGCAACGACGTGAACCTGCTCAGGTTCCCCGCGTTGCGCTTTCACGAGAATGATGGCGGGCGCTATTTTGGTCCCGGCGGTGGGCTCATCAATCGGGATCCTGATACAGGCTATGTCAACGCCGGCACGTATAGGATGCAACTTCATGACAAGAACACCTTGGGATTGTGGATGAGCCCGGGGCAAAATGGACGGCAGATTTGCATGAAGTATTGGGAGCAAGGCAAGAGCTGCCCGGTGGTCGCAAGCTTCGGTCAACACCCTCTGGTGTTCATGCCATCTTATACGAAGTTTCCCTTTGGCCGCTCCGAGCTGGATGTTTCCGGCGGCTTAATTGGCAAGCCGCTCGAGGTACTGCGCGGGCCCATGACCGGGTTGCCGATTCCCGCGTCTTCAGAAATTGCCATCGAGGGTGAGGTTCCGCCACCGTCTGAAGAGTCACGGGCCGAGGGCCCTTTCGGCGAGTGGCCAGGATACTACTCGGGTGGTACCACCGGCACGGGCGAGAACCAGCCCATCGTACGCATTAAAGCGATTTACCACCGCAATGACCCGATTCTCGAAGACGAAGCGCCGCTGTGGCCCGGCGCCGTGAAAATGGATCTCCACATTTCCGCCGGAGTCCTGTGGGACCAACTCGAAAGCGCAGGGATTCAAGACATCGCCGGCGTATATAACCATACGTCTTATCTGACGGTTGTTTCGATTAAACAAAAATATGCCGGTCACGCCAAACAAGCGGGCCAAGCGGCGCTTAGCTGCGCTGCGGCAGCGCGCAACGGTCGATACGTTGTCGTCGTTGACGAAGATATCGACCCGACCAACATCAAGGAAGTCCTGTGGGCGATGATGACCCGGGTCGATCCGGCGACGAATATCGATATCATTGACGGCTGCTGGAGCACGCCGCTGGACCCCCGCATGCCACCGGAGAAACGCGAAAATAAGGATCACACCAACAGCCGGGCCATCTTCTACGCCGTCAGGCCGTACGCGTGGCGCCAAAATTTTCCCAAGGTCAGCCGCTCCAGTCGCGAGTTGCGCGAGAAAACTATTGCGAAATTCAAGGGAATCATCCCGTTTCCGGGAGTGTGAGCACGAGCGCAAGCGAAACGTCGCGGGCCCCCTGCCGGCCGGCAGTATGTTGACTCCGCGGAACGCCGGCGATAAGGTGGTCGCGGCTTTTTGCTTGTGGTTTACTTTTGCTCTCATCGGAGGCTCGCATGTCGGTAAATAAAGTGATTCTGATCGGCAATCTCGGCAAAGATCCAGAGGTGCGTTTCACGCAAACGGGTAGCGCGGTGGCCAATTTTTCCATCGCCACATCCGAACAGTGGAACGACCGCGACGGTAAACGGCAGGAACGAACGGAATGGCACAACATCGTCGTCTGGGGCAAGCAGGGTGAGCTCTGCGGTCAGTACCTTTCTAAAGGCCGGCAGGTCTATGTTGAAGGCAGCATCCGCACGCGAAGTTACGACGATAAGAGTGGTGTGAAACGTTACGTGACCGAGATTGTCGCGCAGAGGATCAGGTTCCTCGGCGGCGGAGGCGGTACGCGTATGGCTCCCGAGGCGGACGGCGGCGGCGATGAGTTGGGAGGAGGAGGCATGCCGCCGATGGATGACGACGTGCCGTTCTAGGAAACCGGAAACATGAAAGCGGAAAGCTGAAAAGAAGAGATCGCCAGAGCAGCGTCCATTTCCTATAGCAAGCCTCCGTTACGTCTCTGCAACCGTTCACGATTATTGCTTTACCAGGTTACGCGGCGCTCCCGCCAGAAACGCCGCAATGTTTGCTTCGACTTCGGCGAGCAGTCGTTCGCGCGACTCGCGTGCTGACCAAGCGGTATGTGGTGTGACAATCAAATTATCTAATTGACCCGCAGCCCGGATTATTGGGTGATCGGCGCGCGGCGGCTCCTGAGAGATGACGTCCAACGCCGCCGCGGCGATGCGCTTCTCTCCTAGCGCCGAGATCAGTGCGGCCTCATCGATCAGCGCCCCGCGCGCCGTGTTGATCAAAAATGCCGTGGATTTCATGTATGACAGGCTCTGTCGATTGATGAGATTTTTGGTCGCAGCTGTGAGCGGGCAGTGCAACGAGACAATGTCCGACTTGCGCAGCAGTTGCTCCAAGGGCAGCCGATCGGCT
>DATACQ010000917.1:0-8108 GCA_036258955.1 Binatia bacterium | reverse complement strand
GAGCGAGCGATGGTGTAACATGACTCGCTCACCCCTCATCGAACCGGACGTGAGGATTTCCCTCATCCGGCTCTCTCGAAGACGTTCATCAGAAGGCACATGCTGGTTTTACCAGGGCAGCTACAAGTACACCAAACCCATGCGGTTAAAGTGCTCATAGTAGCTCACGCCTTTTGCTGGCCTAAAGGGCCGCTGGCTCCTGCGTCTCACGTGTTGCGTAAGACGTTGACGTACGTAGGTGTTGATCTGCCGAAAACCGTTACGCGGATACCCATAGCTAAAGTAATTAGCCCAATTCTTGAGATGCCCATTGAGCGTCTCAATCAATTGCGGCAGCGGCACAAAACAGCGCTCGTTGCTAACCAACTCACGAAGCTTCTGCCGCTCTCGTTTGAGAGCCTTCTTCGATATGGTCACGTTAAGGTAGCTTTGTCGGCGTCCTTTCAAATCGCGATAATAGCGAAACGTGTATCCCAAGAAGTCGAGCTTCTCCCCTGTTTGCCGCAGGTCAATGATCCGTGTCTTGTCCCGGTTGATCTCAAGCCCCATCCAGTCTTCCAGCTTCGATTCGATCCACCCACTGAGCCTTTCTCCCTGGTAGCGCGCCAACACCACAAAATCATCGGCATAACGGATCAGCTTGGCGTTTGCCCACTGCGCTGGGCCCGAGGGCCGATGAAACACCTTGTCAAACCAGTGCAAATAAAGATTGGACAAAAGCGGGGAAATCACTCCTCCCTGAGGCGTTCCCTTGTGGTTGCGCTTACCCATTCCATCTCCTCCACCGTCTCCTTGCGCCCTCTCCACCACCGGCGCCTTAAGCCACAGATCAATCAGCTTAAGCACCGACCGATCCACTACCCTCATCCTCAAACACGCGCGCAGTTGCTCGTGGGGTATCGAGTCAAAGTAGCTCCTCAGATCCGCGTCGTACACCGCTTGATACCCCGCCTCTATATGGCCGCGTATCTCCTGAAGCGCCTGATGGGCATTTCTTCCAGGACGAAACCCATACGAACACGCCTCAAAGTCCGCCTCGAAGATCGGCTCCAATATCAGCAACGTTGCTGCCTGCACCACCCGGTCCCTTACCGTCGGGATTCCCAGCGGCCGCTTTCTCCCGTCCGGCTTATCAATGTAGACGCGCCGTACCGCCTTGGGTTTGTAGGTCTTGGTCACAAGCTCCTGATGAAGCTCTCCCACCAATCGCTCAGCTCCCCCCGGGGCTTTCTCAATATCCTCGATACTCACCCTATCGACACCGCCGCTGCCACTATTCGCTTTGACCCGCTCCCACGCTGCCCAAAGCACATCTCTCCGATAGATCCGGTCATACAATGCGTAAAACCGAAACTTCGGCTCCTGCTTGGCCTTCTCACTAAGCTTATGTCTCAAAAGAGAAAGTTTCTCTTTAGCCTTCCCCTGGGAAAGCTTCAGTTCTTCCGTAGTGGGACTTTCATCCAAGCGGCTTTCCCCCTCTCTTCCATAAGCATGTCTTCGCTCAGGCCCCTTCGCTCCACGATCGTTACTCGCCTCCTCGCTACTATGGGCCTGTCCGACTCCCGTCAAAGGCCGGTTGCAAGTTATTTATTCCTCACACCCGTTTTGCCCCTGCGGGTCTCCCAGGTTCCTCTGCCGATCTTTCCACGCGCGCTGTCCCCTTCCACCCCGAGGAGCCCGACGATTGCTTCTGCCCGTTGCTTCATCGCCGGTTCCAGACTTCATCATCTTTGGCAGACTGGCCACTCCTGTCTAGCGTCACGAGGCCGAATTCGGGTTCGCTTGCGCTACGGCTCGCGTGTTCGCCTTGCAAGGCTTCGCCAGCGGAATTACTCCCGCTCACGCTTGCTCGGCTACTTGTCGAACGGGCAATTTACAAGATATCCTCCTTTCAGAATATTAGATCGGCCAGGCTTATCCTGGCGCTCCAAAGGCGCAAAGGGACCAAGGTTTTGAAAAAGGATCTTTCTATGCGAGCTTAGCGTCTTTGCGCGAGAAATTTTTTTCTGCCGCCCCTGTCAGACTGCGAAGATTTGTTAGGTTAGGGGGTCGGGAGTCCTCGACTCAAAGACTCCCGACCCCTTCGATTCTCCGCTAACCGCAAAGGTAGAAACAAGGAGTCCAAAAACTTGGCTCCTGGCGACTTGGCACGAGAAAACTTCTCCGGAAGAGTTAAGGGCGAAGAATTTGCGCACGCTGCAAAAATTTTTAAGCATAGTAGCACACGAAGGATTCAATCATTTATACTCTTCAACTTCGCTCTTCGTGACCTCTGTGGTGAAGGTCCTGTCCTCGTTTCGGTTGGGGCTTTGCCAGTGTGTGTTCTTTGCAGCGAAATTATTTTTCACTTTTCCAAAGCACAACCGTTACGGCAAAAAGCTCAAATCGATCAATGCGTTGATTTCAGCTTGGCTAAGCGGTTGCGTCAGGAATTTGTTCCTGATCCCGTCCTCGATGGTTGCCTGCAGGCCGCGGATAGGTTTGAGGGCCATCGCCGCCCGGCTGTAGTAATCCCACGTCTTCAGTACCGCCGAATCCGGAAATTTCAAGTCCGCGCGGCGAATCCAAATTTTAGCGGTATCGCCCTTGTTCTCGAACATGTAATCGAGCGCCCTTTGCTGTGCGCGAAAAAACCCGCGGACGACCTCGGGATTTTTGGCAGCAAAGTCGTTATTGAGGAAATGCACCCTAGGCGTAATGTCTCTCAACGACGTGAGTTCGTCGCCCTTGATAACGACGCGAAGTTCGCCTTTGTCAACGCGATCCAGCTGAAACGGCGGCACCGACCACCCCGCATCCGCTTGGCCGGTGCGCACCGCCGTATAAACTTCAGGGATGCCGCCCAAGGAAACCGGCTCCGGCGGTTTGAGCCCTTTGGCTTTGACCTGTTCTACGATCGCCAGAGTCCCCATATGCGTCGAGGCGCCGGGGCGGCTGTACGCGATTTTTTTGCCGGCAAGATCCTCTAAGCTGCGTATCGACGTGTTACTTTGCGCATACCAAAAAGCGTCCAAGCCGGTGATTTCAGCGGCAGCGATCTTTATCGGCGCCTTCTTCACGAACGCGCTGATGACCGCCAGAGTTCCGGTGCCCAAACCGATCTGAGCATCGCCGGAGACGACGGCTTGTACATTCTCGCCGCCACCGCGGGTGAAAACCGCGTCCACGTCGATGTTGTTCTCCCGATAAAAGCCCTTTTCCTGGGCAACGTAAACCGGTAGCGCTACGGTAAACAATATTCGGTGCGGGACCACAACGACGATCTTGGTGCGCGGCGCGGCCGCTCGCGCCAATGAGCTAGCCGCCGTCAGCGCAAGAACCACCACCACAATGAGAACGGCACGATGCCGCCCAGCGGTAATTTGCCTCTTCATAACCACTCCTCCTTACTGTCCTTGCTCCGTCTGCCTAAAGCTCTTAATGGATTCTTCCCGCAGCGCTCCCCAAACCTGCGCAACCAATTGACCGAACCGGTCCGAGGCGATTATCGAGGAATCGCGCGGATGTGGCAAGTCGATATTTACGATCTGTTTGACTCGCCCCGGCCGCGCCGTCATCACCATGACACGATCTGAGAGCTGCACCGACTCATTGATATTGTGTGTTACCAAGACGATCGTCTGCTTGAGTTCGTCACGAATACGCAACAACTCCTCCCCCAAAATGATCCGCGTCTGTTCATCCAAAGCGCCGAACGGCTCATCCATCAATAAAATTTTCGGCTCCAGTACAAGGGCCCGCGCAATGGCCACTCGCTGCTTCATGCCGCCGGAAAGCTCCGAGGGATAGCGATCTTCAAACCCGAGCAAGCCCACAAGCCGGATCATCTCACGGGCTTTAGCTCTTCTTTCATTCACAGGCACACGGCGCATTTCAAGCCCAAACTCGACGTTGCCCAAAGTCGTGCGCCAAGGAAACGTAGACTCTTCTTGAAACACCATGCCGATCCAGGGATGCGGTCCTTTCACGGGTTCGCCGCCGACTGCCAATTCGCCCGATGAAGACTCGGCAAGACCGCCGACAATTCGCAATAACGTAGACTTTCCGCAACCAGACGGTCCAATGATCGAAAAAAACTCGCCACTGAGAACATCGAGGGAGACATCGCTGATTGCGATCACCTCTCGGGAACCGTTATCCGTACCACCGAAGACTTTGCTCACCTGGCGCAGATTCAAGATTATCATTGACTTCGCACCGCCGTCTCCTTCAGTCGCGCCTCTACAAATAGGCGCAATCAATAGAGGCGTCAAGGAGAGCTTCGCGCAAACATAAAACGTTCGCCGAATCCCGCTCGACGTACTCCGTGCGTACGACGAGAACGTACGCATGCAGGAACCTGGCTGGCCGAAGTTTGTTCAATCATAATGCTCCACCCGTCCCAGAAACGCGAAGTAAAAACTGCCGTTGTGTCTTCCGATTTGAACAAAATGTTTGCGACCAATGAGTCACCGCCGAGTGGGCTTCTGTGATTCCATGGCATGTTATTTGCGCCAACCCGGGTAGGAGGTGAAGCATGCAGATTCGAGAAATGATGACCACACAGGTGGAAGTTTTGCCCCCTCACGCGTCCATTCGCGATGCGGCAGTCAAGATGAGAGATTTGGACGTGGGCGGGATCCCAATTTGCGACGGACAGAAGTTGCAAGGTTTTGTAACCGACAGAGACCTCGCGGTTCGCGCCGTAGCGGAAGCTCGAGACCCTGCAAATACAAAAGTGTCGGAGGTTATGTCTCCGAATATCACATATTGTTTCGAAGACAACGAAGTGGAAGAAGCCGCCCAAATGATGGAAAGCAAGCAGCTCCGGCGGCTTCCGATTGTCGACCGAGATAAGCGATTGGTAGGGATTGTTTCACTGGGCGATATCGCCGTGCGATCGGAAGGTGCCCGCCGTCAAGACCCGGCCGCTGAGGCTTTGGAGGGGATCTCCGAGCCGTCCAGGCCCAAACGATAACAGTTTCACCTAGGAGATGAGCCCGCCATCGTCGCGGGCTCATCAAGCGAACTTACAAACATCCTATCTCTCGGTGCGCTCAACAGAAATCTCGAATGGAGTAAGGTTATGCCAAGAGATCTCGAAGGCCTAAAGGTCGCAATTCTTGTTGCAGAAGGTTTCGAACAAGTGGAACTCACGGCTCCAAAAAAAGCGCTGGAAGGCGCAGGCGCCCAAACGGTCATAGTATCTCCCGCCGAAGGCCAGGTACACGGCTGGAATCACTTTGAAAAGGGCGACAGATTCCCTGTAGAGTTGTCTCTGGATAAGGCCAGCTCTCAGGACTTTGATGCCTTGCTCTTGCCCGGCGGCGTTGCGAACCCTGATCAATTGCGGATCATACCGAAAGCAGTGCGCTTCGTCCGTGAATTTTTTGATTCGGGTAAACCCGTAGCCTCGATCTGTCATGGCCCATGGCCGCTGATCGAAGCGGATGTCGTGCGCGGGCGCACGCTGACTTCATGGCCGTCGCTCAAAACCGACTTGCGCAATGCCGGCGCGACGTGGGTAGATCGGGAAGTCGTTCTGGATAACGGTCTCGTGACCAGCCGCAAGCCCGATGACATTCCGGCGTTCAATCAGAAGATGATCGAGGCGTTCGCAGCAGGCAAGCACCGCAACCCGAGTGCCGCAGCAACCGGTACGTAGCGGAACCGAAATTGTTCTTGTTAGGCTCTAGCGACGGGGTCGCTGAGTATGTCCTGTCGATTATTCGCGATCTTTCTCTTTGCGTAACTCGGCATTGATCGAAAACGCCGCCTTCGCGCCTTCAGCAGCTGCGACGATGACGAGTTGAACATCGCGCGATGCATCGCCTGCAACATACAACCCGGGGACCCGCGACTCTTCCAGTTTGAATGTCTTCACGCCGCCTTTTTTTGAGAATGAACAGCCTAATCGTGCCGGTAAGTCGGAACGCTGTTCCATCCCGGTAGAGAGGAATAGCCCGCGGCGCGGCAGTGATGCGCCGGTTTTAAAGACGATACGCTCGAGAATACCGTCACGCCCTTCCAGACGATCGATGCGCTCTTGATTGAGTTTGATGCCGCGGCGGGTAAGTAACCGCACATCGTCGCCGGACAGCCATGATCGTCCATCGGTGCACAAAACGACGTCATCGCTCCAAGTCGTTAAAGCCAATGCTAGATCCAGTCCTTTCTGGGCTCGGCCGTAAACCGCCAAGGCTTGGTCGCGCAGCTCCCAGCCATCGCAGTAAGGGCAGTGAAACACACTTCTGCCGTAGAGATCTTGGATTCCCTTCACGGGTGGAATTCTGTCGATCACTCCGGTGGCAAGCAGCAGCTTTTTGCATGCCTCGTGCTTTTCGTTGTTGACCGTTATTTCGAATCCTGTCTCGCTGCGTCGCGCGTCTGTCACTTTGGCCTTGCGTACTTCGACCCCGTAAGGCTCAAGTTGCTCGCGTCCTACGCGCAAAAACTCGGCGGGCCGCATGCCATCGCGACTGAGAAACCCATGCATGCTATGCGAGGCCGCATTACGAAATTCTCCTGAATCACAGATCAGCACCGTTCGCCGGCACCGGCCGAGAATCAAACCGGCGCTGAGACCTGCGGGGCCGGCACCTACAATAATGACGTCGTACATTCTTGTATCCCCTCCAGCAGCATCCAAGAGATGCTTGCCTCTCCTGCTATCGCTCCGAACTTCGTTTGCAAAATATTTTGCGACTGCAATATAAACGCCATATGAGCATTCGCAATAAAGCCGCGATCGTTGGGATCGGCGAAACGCCGACCGATCGACTCGGATCCAAACCCGGTGAACCGCGCATGTCGAGCGCGCAATATATCTCATGGGCGATGCGTCTCGCGTTGGAAGATGCCGGACTGTCGCTCAAGGACTTTCATGGCCAGGGGCTTGGTGTCACCATTCCGACCGCGTATCCCCAACCTTTCTGGCCTGAAGAGGTCGCTGAGATCCTCGGCATTACGCCGGGCATTCTCCAGGGCGGCGCGACGGGCGGCGCAGGCGCGGTGTCGCTTCTCGGTGGCATGACCGCCGCTATTGCCTCGGGGCTGATCGATATGGCACTCGTTGTAGGAGCCGCCGCACCGTTCTCAGAACACTGGGGCGGTGGAATTCAACCCGGCGATATGCGCGACTGGGAAATTCCCTTCGGCACGATGGGGCCCAATAGTAAAATCGCCATGGTGATGCGCCGCCACATGCACGAGTACGGGACAACGCTGGATCATCTCGGAAAAATTGCCGTTGCCGGCCGCTACCACGCAACATTGAACCCACTGGCATATCTGCGCAGTCCGATGACTATTGAGGATTACAAAAACTCACGGCTGGTCGCCGACCCGGTGCGGCTGTTCGATTGTGTTATGCCGGCGAACGGTGGTCGCGCCTTTATCCTCGCTTCGCCCGAGCGCGCGCAAAGCCTAAGCAAAAAACCCGTCTATGTTAAAGGCTTTGGCGAGCGCAGCAATCCATCCTATGGACCACGAGCGGGCTCCGATGCACTTACTATGGGCGTGAAAGATGCCGGCATGGTCGCCATGGAAATGGCAGGGGTAAAGCACGGCGACATTAGCTTTCTACAACTATACGACGACTACGTCATTGTCGTTTATCTGCAGATCGAAGATCTCGGTTTCTGTGAAAAAGGGGATCTAAACTTTTTCGAGCGCACCGACTTCACGTTCAAGGGGCCATTGCCGATCCAAACTAGCGGCGGCATGATCAACGTGGGCCAGCCTTCAACGGCCGGCGGCACGCTGCATATCCTAGAGTCGGTGCGGCAATTGCGCGGCGAAGGCGGGGCGCGCCAGGTGCCAAACGCGAAAATTGGCTTGTGCTCCGGTTTGGGCGTACTTCCATACGGCAAGAATCTGGGCTGTTGCGCGGTGGCGGTCTTGGGGAATCAGGAATGAAAGAATGGTTTCTAGTTTCGGGTTTAAGGTTTCGAGTTTCGTTACCCCAAAGAGGGACTGCCGCCGTAGCGGCGGCATCGTAGGTGTCATGCTGAGCCCTTCGGCTGCGCTCAGGATAAACTCCGCGAAGCATCTCGGTTGTAGGGGTACGGCATGCCGTGCCCTACTGCAAAGCCGGGATTCTTCGCCTGGGGCTCAGAATGACTTTTTCG
>DATACQ010000916.1:0-8488 GCA_036258955.1 Binatia bacterium | reverse complement strand
TTCCAGAAGGTTTGTGCCGCTTCCAGCAACACCGATGGCCACACGCTTCCCTTTCAGTTCCGAGAAGCGCTTAATCTTTTTCTGAGTGCGTGTAAAAACCCAAACGGGCTCCAGGAAAAGAGTTCCGAGCGATTGCAAGTGCTGTTTGTCCTCATCTGTCGAGCTACCTCCCTGAATGAGCGCAAGCGTTACTTCACCCTTTTTCAGCAGGTCCAGGTTTTCGACGGTGCCTGCCGTTGGCACCACATCCAGTGAAATACCATCGCTTGCCAGCAATCGCGCATATTCCTGCGCGAACGCATAATAAGCGCCGTTCTTTGCTCCTGTTGCGATACGAATTACCTTCGGAGGCGGAGTTCCAATGTATTGGTAGGCTATTAAGAAACCCGCGGCAATCACCAACGCCAGTAGACCCCAAACCTTGATAGATTCGACTAATGCCGTTCTGAAGCTCTTGGTCATAGATCGTGCACACGTACCGCGGGACCGCTGGCGCGGCGCCGCTGACGCACTGACAACAGTAGAGGAGACGGCGCCATTACACTCTCATTGTGCAGAGGGTGCGAACGACGATGAGTTCTCAGCGATTCGTAGCTTCTACGGGCAGCGCTCTCCGTCCTTTTGCAACCTGCTCACCCCGCGGCAGTTGCTCGTACTTCCAAACGATGCGAACATCCATTTCCGCATACTTCGTTGCCCAGTCAATGTGCGCCATCAAATGCATCCTCTCTCATGTTGCGATTTGGTAAATCGAGCAGAGCAAGAGGAAAAGAAAGTTTTTCCTCGGGGTCATTTCCGCGTAATTTCTCGCATCAGCCCCATCCAGCGCTCCAACCGGTCCGAATATTCGACCGTTGTCAATCCTTTCTCCGGATAGTATTTCTCGAACCCGTAGTTCTTGGCGCCACTGCCGTAGGCAAAGGTCTCGCCAAACATCTTCTGCCCGTCCGGGCTGATCAGAAAATCCAGTAACAGCAGCGCTGCGTGCGGATGTTGCGCGTTAACGGAAATCCCGACACCGCCGGCGTTGGCCACTGCCAAATCCAACGCATGCCAACCGACCGGCGCGCCCTTTTTCGCAGAATGGGCGACGTTCGTTGAAAAACCAACAAACGACAGAGGCACTTCCCCGGACACAATCAACTCATTGAAACCCGGACCTGAGGCACCCTGGAGGCTAATCTCCTGTTCTTTCAGTTTACGCACGAAACCATCGCCCTTGGAGTACACCATGGCGCCGATTTGCCGGGCACTGCTTTCGTCGCTGCTGATGGCCATCTTGCCTTTCAGGGCCGGTTTTAGAAGGTCATCGAACTTTTTCGGCAGCTCCGCCGTTTTGATCGCATTCTTATTGTAGGCGACGCCGATATACGATTCTCGATCCGTAGTCCAGTACACCAGGCCACCAGGCGCCTTTTCTTTTGCTCCGTCGGGATAAGCTTTGAGATGCGGGGAAAAATAGGGCGTGAAAAATTTCTCATCGCGCAAGGACATCAAAGCCCCCGGTGTGCTCTCGATAGTATCGACGATGTAGCGGCGCGCCTTGTATTCTGACAGAGCTTTGTTCAGCAGCTCGATGCCGCCGGCGCGGTAAACTTCCACAGAGACGCCGGGGTATTTCGACTCGAAGATTTTGGCGATTTCTTTCGAGGGCACGAGCGACGTGTACCACACGACCTTTCCTTCCTTCTTCGCTCCTTCGTAAAGCAGCTTCTCGCGGTCTGGACGGTTATACTTGGCCAATTCCGGCGTTGAGGTGGGCGTCTTGCTTTGAGCCGACGCCGTGCCGGCGAACGCAAGCGCCAACAACGCCGCAAACAAAATCTTCATGTTCATTCCTTTTGTCGAGTTCGCATCGCTGGACTCAGACCCGGCTCCGCCATAGTGATAAAACCGAGCGGCTTCCCCGCCATAGGCAGCTTCCAGAGCGGCCCCTCGCGCGACACGGTATCAGTGTTGCGGGAATCTATGCAGGGCTGGCTTTTGTAGGCCGTGGGTAAAGTACATCGACCATGGCACGCTTGTGGTAAAGGGGCGTGCCTAAATATTGGTAGAGCGAATGGGCCAAGACGCTGTGCGCCATCAGCGGATGTTTGTAATCCGTCCCCGGCCCAGCGAACACCATGTGCGCGAAATTGCATGACTGATAGTATGCTTCGCTCGCGATCGCTTTCGCCTGATGCACACTTGCCGCCGCGGGTATGCCGCTATCGATTTTCCAAAGGGTTTCGTAGGTGGTCCACCGCGCCCCGTCCAGTTGAATCGAGATATCGACGCAATGATCTTGTACCCTCTGAAAGCGCCCGATGGGCTGGCCAAAGACGACCCGCGTTCGGGTGTACTCGTTGGTCATTTCAAAAATTTCCTGGCAGGCGCCCACCTTGTAAGCGCAAAGAACCGGCAACGCCCTGTAAAGCGCGCGCTCCACGCTTTCCCAGCGCTCATTGACTTCGCCGAGGATGCTGTCGGCGCCGATCTCAACATTGGCCAAACTCACCTGCGCGGCGCCGATCATAAACCCGACTACCGGTTCGACCGTCACTCCGGGAGCGCGCCGATCCACCAGGGCCAAAGTAATGCCGCCGCTTTCACGACGTGCCGCGCAGATGAAATGCGTGGCGGCATCGCCGTCAAAGACATACCGCTTTGTGCCATTGAGAGCGAACCCGCGAGACGATTTTGCGATCTGTGTGCGCACCGCGCGCGGTCCCCACTGAATCGGATCGTCGGAGATCGCGGGAATGACAATCGCGCTTCCATCGCAGATCTTCGGCAGCAAGCTCGTCTTTTGCGCATCCGAACCGGTCTCCAGTATCATCTGCGCCGCCAGTACGCCCGAGGAAAAATACGGTCCCGGCAGCGGGCCGCGTCCCAATTCCTCGAACACCACCGCGCAATCCATGCACGATGCGCCGCCCCCGCCATATTCATCCGGCACTATCATCCCCAACCAACCAACCTCCGCGGTCTTCTTATATAGCTCAGGAATAAAGCTGATCTTCTGCCGATACCACTCCGTGACGGCATAAGAAGGCGCTTCGGATTTCAAAAAATCCGCCGCCACGTTTTTGAGCATCCTTTGCTCTTCGTTTAGTTTAAGATCCATAGTTCCTCACTCTTGAAAGAAAGGACCGCAAAGATCACAAGCTTTACGGTGATTCTAATTAAATTCGCTATTGCGCGATCTCGAAAATAAGCCAGTCGAGGGACTCGGCCGTCGAACGCACACCGCGCAACGTCTTTCCAGCATGGAGCGCTGGAAAATAGGTTGACATGGATGTCTTCGGACGCATCCTGCGACCTGGATGCCGGCATTCCATGCCGGCATGAGGGAGATCTGCACTTTTGTGTTCTGTGGGCGAGCGTAAGCCCATGAATCACTTCCTGGTCAAAGTCCTTTCCGCATCCACGTGCGGCTTTGCCGTCAGCTCCCTTGTGGTTACTTCTTCTCTTTTCTTTGGTCCTACACAGTGGTCGGCGCGGACTCTTGCTGCGGCCGGCCGAGGCCGAGGCGGCGCGCGATGATCAGCCGATCGGTATCCAGTGTTCCTCCACCGTGGAGCCAGCCGGGGCCGCTTCTGACGGTATATTCAAAATCAGCTTGCTCGTGCACAGACGCGTCCGGCGCCAGCGCGTCGAAGCCCAGGATCCGCTGCACTCGCTCGGAATTCCTGAGCCGCACCATACGCTGGAAGTAAAGGAACTGCGGCCCGCCGTACGGATGGGGATCGCGCACATAACGATGCCAAAAATTCCGCAGGCCCATGAGCCGCTGCACGTCGAGGTCGTTCAGCATATCGGCAATCACGTCCCGGACGTCCTGATCCTCCAGCAAAGATGCGTCGTCGAATTCCGTTTTCCGGCAATGCTCGATCAATCGCTTGAAGAGCGGGTTTTCCGCCACGCTGCCACCGCCTCCATGCTCTAGTTCCAAATAACTGTTAGCGACTTTCCAGCCGTTGTTTTCGCCGCCAACCAAGTACCTCGCGGGCACTCGCACGTTATCAAAGAATACCGCGTTCTTGATGCCCATCATCAAGTGCAAATGCTGAATGGTGATACCGGGCAGAGTGGCGGGAATATAAAGCCAACCCAAGTTCTCATGGCGCTTACCGCCGGGATTCGTACAGACCAGGGTCCAGAGAAAATCCGGCGGCAGGTGATGGCCGACCATTATTTTCTGCCCATTGACAATGTAATGATCGCCGTCACGGATGGCGCGCGTAAGGCAATTCGCCACATCGCTGCCCCCTTGCGGCTCCGTGAGCACTTGCCAAACCGCCAGCTCTCCGCGCATCATCGGGGGCAAAAACTCCTGCTTCTGCTCCTCCGTCCCGAACTTCAACACCGCCGGCGCGACCAGGCGAGCCAAGGTATAAAAGATCGATCCAAGCGGAAGGCCGTATCGGTCGATTTCCGTTTCCAGTACGAACTGATGATCGAGGGTCAATCCCGCGCCGCCATATTGCACGGGATAGGTGGGAAACAGCCAGCGCTTTTGGCCGAGGTTTCTTGCCAGTTGCCGCCGGAAGCGGTACTCCTCTTCGTTTTCCCGTGTCGACCATATCCCCGACCACCTCAAATGTTCGCTGCCACGCATGTTCTCCGTGAGCCACTCCCGCACTTCCTTGCGAAACGCGGCGATCTCCGGTGTGTCCGGTTGTAAGCTGAAATCCATACCTTCTCCCTTTTGTTAGAGTTTGCCGTCGTGCCAAACTGGTTTACGCGCTTACTTATATAGAAGCGTACCTGTTTGTCGTCCTTTTTGTAGGTTGCTCAAAAAGATCCAGAGGCAAGGCGCGCGAAAAATCGACGAGCGGAGGCGTACTTGCCGTACGTTGTAGCGAGGCGATTGAGCGCAACGCAGCATATGGGTCTTTTTCAGCAGCCTACTAAACATTCCACTCTCCGGCGGTAAGGCGCGCAATGATCGGGTGCAAGATGCGGTAAGACAATCCCCAGACCCGATGCGCGCCGACCTGGTAAAATGCCACCCGTTCCGCTTTCTCCCACGTTGGGAAACGTTCGATCATTTTATCGTGCGCATTGGGGCGGGTTAGGTCGTTGAGCGTTACGTCGAGGATCTCAGCAATTTCGCGTTCCGCGATTTGCCAACGTTCCGGAGGGGTGATTCGCGCGACGTAAGGGAATACGCGATAACCTGTCGTTCGGGTTTGTGTCATGGGTAGCTCGGCAAGTATGTCGTTCCTGTCCACGATGAGGCCGATTTCCTCGTGCGCCTCTCGCAATGCCGTATCGAGCATGGTTTCATCCGCAGGGTCGTGTTTTCCGCCGGGGAACCCCACTTGCCCGCCATGTACGCCGCCGGGCTTGCGCAGAATCATGATGATATGAAGCTGGCCCTCTTTGGAACGATAGACCGGTATCAGTATGGCCGCATCAATCATCGCGCTCGCTCTGATCAATCTTTCTACTACAAGCCAAGCGGTGCAGGCAACGCGCGCGCTTCGGGGTTTAGTGTCTCGAGTCTCCCTATCCGAGACTCGGAACTGAAAACCGAATTCGTATCCCGCCGTGTTCGGGGCGGCGCGGCGAATATGTCTATTCAGACGAGTACGACTGTCAAGCTAACCCGAGACTCTAGACGCGAGACCCGAGACTGCCGTAGATTTGTGATAAATGGCAGTTGAAAGGAATTTTCTGATGGACAAGAGGCCGAATTTTCTTTTTGTCATTGCCGACCAACACCGTGCGGATCATCTGGGCTGCTACGGCAATCCTGTCGTGCGTACGCCGAACATTGATAGGCTGGCGGCGCGCGGCACACGTTTCCAGCGCTTCTATACCGCAACACCGATCTGCATGCCCAACCGAGCCACGTTCATGACCGGGCGTATGCCTTCTCTCCACGGCTCGCGTCATAACGGCATCCCGTTGTCCCTGAATGCAACTACGTTTGTGGATATCATGAGCGCTGCCGGTTACGACACCGCTTTGATCGGCAAGTGCCATTTGCAAAGCATCAGCGGCAGCATCCCCACGATCGGTATGCCCGAACGGGACCCGACCAAATTAGCGCCGCCGGAACATTTGCGCGAAGCCGATCGCACCTGGCTGGCGGACCGCCGCTACGATCAGGAACTGCGCTCGACCTGGAAACGCAATCCCGATTTCGAGCTTACGCTGCCTTACTACGGATTTAGCCACGTCGAACTAGCGGTGGGACACGGTGACGAAGTCACCGGACACTATGAGAGATGGCTCAACGCGCGCCACTCAGACGCAGAGAGCTTGCGCGGGCCAAAGAACCAGTTGCCCGGGAACCATTATACAGCGCCACAGGCCTGGCGCACGCGAGTCCCTGAGGATCTCTATCCTTCGAGCTACGTTGCCGAACGAACTATTGCGTATCTCGAACAGCATGCGGCGGCCGATGCCCGACCGTTCTTCCTCCAATGCTCGTTTCCCGACCCACACCATCCCTTTACCCCGCCGGGAAAGTACTGGAGCATGTACGATCCGCTTGATATTGCGTTACCACCGTCATTTAACACCGCAGAACATCCCCTGCCGCTGCATTTGCAGCAACTCTACATGGAAAGAGAGCAGGCGAAGTCCAATCGCGAAGGCCAGCGCGTTTTCGCCGTGACTGCGAACGAAGCGCGGCAAGCGATAGCTCTAACGTATGGCATGATCGCGATGATCGACGACTGTCTCGGCCGCATCCTCCGCTGCTTGGAAGCTTCGGGGCTTGGGGAGAACACGGTCGTCATCTTCAATGCCGACCACGGCGATTATATGGGCGACCATCAGCTATTGCTGAAGGGAGCGCTTCACTACCAGGGGTTGGTGCGCGTGCCGTTTATCTGGTCGGATCCTCACGCGCAAAGAAACGGACTGGTGAACTCCGGATTATGCGGCACCATCGATCTCGCGCGTACGATTCTCGACCGCGCCGGACTGCAAGGTCATAACGGTATACAGGGCATGAGCCTGCTGAGCGCAGTAGAAGGCGGCGAGACGGGTCATGATGCATTGTTGATCGAAGAGCATCAACGCCGTGGCTACATGGGATTGAAGAACAACTTTCGGGCTCGCTCCTTGGTTACGGAGGATTACCGTTTAAGCTTGTATGAAGGTGTTGAATGGGGCGAATTGTACGATCTCAAAAACGATCCAGCGGAAATCCGCAATCTCTGGGGTGATCGCGGCGCAGCGTACAAACGGCACGAGTTGACGGAGCGACTCGCGCGCAAAATGATGGAATTAACCGATACGAGCCCACTGGCGATGCATCACGGGCCATAATTATTTGGTTCAAACGTTCAAAGCGTTCAAGTCGTTCAAAATGTTTTGCAGCAAATTGAAGCTGGATGCGGCGACAAAATCTGAATAAGAAATTTAGGTTATCTAACACACTACTTTCATTCCGAACTTAACAAACCCGAGGTTGGGCAGGTGCGCAATTCCTGATGGTACCCGAGACTCTGGACTAGCTGAAGCTTAGTCGTTTGCGCGCCTCGATCACCATCCGGCTCGCTTCTTCGGCGCTCTCCGCCAGCGCGGTCAAATGCCCCATTTTTCGTCTGGGTCGGGGTTCGATTTTTCCATAAAGATGCAGCTTCACATCCGGAGAAGCGCATGCCGCGGCCCAGTTCGGTTCGCCGTTTTTCCAGAGATCGCCGAGTAGATTGGCCATGGCAGCGGCGGACAGGTATTCCGTCGAGCCCAATGGCAGCCCACAAACCGCACGCAGCTGCTGCTCGAACTGGCTCGTGCGAGAGGCATTGATGGTCAAATGCCCGGAGTTATGCGGCCGCGGCGCCAGCTCATTCACCAGGATTTCTTGTTTGCGGGTGAAAAAAAATTCGATGCAGAGCACTCCGATTAGGTCCAGCTTTTCTACGAGTTCGCGGGCCATTTCTGTCGCCCGGGCGGCGAGCTTCTTAGGCATTCTGGCCGGCGCGAGTGACAGATCGAGGATGTGCTGCCGGTGCTCGTTCTCGATGGCACCCCAGTGACTGAAGGAGCCGTCTAACGCGCGGGCGACGACCACGGAGAACTCCAATTCGAAATCCACAACCGCTTCAACAATGACCTCCTGCTCTCCGGCCCTTCGAAAGGCGGCTTCCGCTTCGCACAGGTCGTGTGCCTTTACTTGCCCTTTGCCGTCGTACCCGGAACCGGCGGTTTTGAGAATCACTGGGTAGCCGATGCTTTCAGCAGCCGAGCGCAGCTCCTCGAGGGAGCGTGCCGGCAGAAATCGCGTGGTGGGGAAGCCATTTTGGGATAAAAAAGTCTTTTCACGGACCCGATGCTGCGTAATGTGCAGAACCGCGCCGCTCGGACGCACCGGCGCGAACTCCGCGGCGGCTTCGACGCAGGCCGCCGGAACGTTTTCAAATTCGAACGTAACCGCTGCGACTTTTTTGGCAAACTGCCGCACCGCCTCGAGATCTTGATACGATCCGGCGATCTCCACATCGGCGACTTGGCCCGTCGGCGTGTCCGTTTCCGGCGAATACGT
>DATACQ010000915.1:0-2003 GCA_036258955.1 Binatia bacterium | reverse complement strand
GCTAATGAGTGCCACTCTAGATTCGAAGTCACCGCCGCCTGAAGCTCCGAGCACTTCGGCGGCTAGATTGAGCCGCTCAGGCGCTTTGCGATATCCCGGCCAGGGAGAAAACTCGCTCATGGGTTATTTTTTTGACTTGTTAACGAAACTCTCTGACGGAAACGGCCACTGCGCTCCGTGGGGATCGGTGTAGCGCGGCGACCGCTTTTCAACGAACGCGCGCATTCCTTCCTGGCAATCTTTGGTTCGGGTGATCTCCAGAACGGCTTCGAGCTCCTGCTGGTAACCCGCGTCGGTGCGATTCCAGTTCCAATACATTTTTACCAGACGCTTCGCGTGGCGCACGGAGAGATACGGGTTGTTGGCAATTTTCCCTGCAAGAGCGAACGCTGCGTCCATCAGTTGATCATGCGGCACTACTTCTTCCACCAGACCGATGCGTTCGGCGTCTTTGGCATCGATGATTTCGCCCGTGAGGATCAAACGCATGGCGCGTCCGATGCCGACCAGCTTGGGCAGATTGCGCGAGCCGCCGCTTTCTGGAACGAAACCGGCGGGCACGGCGACTTCGCCAAAGCGGGCATTCTCGGAAGCAATGCGCATATCGCACAGGGTGGCCATCTCCAACCCGATGCCGACCGCAGGCCCGTTGATCGCAGCAATCGTAACCTGCGGTAGATCTTCCAGTTTGCGCATCGCGCTTTGCAATATCTTGTGGCGCAGATCATTGAAGAAGTATTCGGCCATCTCTTTGTATGGCCCGGTGATGCCCATGGAGCCTGCAAACGCGCCGAGCGCATCGCCTTCGGATTTGAGATCCCCGCCGGCGCAGAAGCCGCGACCCGCCCCGGTAAGAATCACCACCTTGATAACGGAATTGCGCGCGATCTCGTTGCAGAGCGCGTCCAGCTCCAGGCGCATCAGCGGATCGACGGCGTTCAAGGTTTCGGGTCGATTGAGGGTGATGACGCCGATGCAGGGCTCGCCGGGATTTTGCGGATTGACGTGCACCGACCATTTGAGCGCTTTGTAATCCATCGAGGCCTCCGGTTGGAAAGAATTGCTCGCGCAAAGGCGCTAAGCTGCAAAGAAGTAAGATTGATGTCATTTCGAACGGGGTGAGAAATCCTCTTAGATCCGTCGCATGCGCTCGGGATGCCAGCCCTTTGGTCTGTCACCCTTTACGTCCCTTCGACGTTGCAGGGCATGCTTTACGGGAGACATTCCGCTTCTTTGGTTCCGGCTCTGCAGCGCTAGGCTCGATCGTGAGCCGCGTCGAGCGCTCGCTATTTTTCCTTTTGCTGTCCGTAGTAGGATGTGTTGACCGCCACATCATCGGTGCGCTTGCGCTCGCGAGCGATCTTCTCGCCGGTTTCCCAAAATTTTCCGGTGACGGCAAGCTGGGCTTCGATATCCAGCTCCGGATTCCAGTCACCCAAAGAATAGCCGTACCAAGGTGATTCGGGCTCGAGCTTAGGCAACTCAAGCCGTTCCCAAAGCTTTCTGGCGCGCTCCATATACTCTTTCTTTGGGAGGGAGATCGGCGGGAAGGTTTCTTTCAACGTCGCGTCCCACAGCAGGCAAGAATCGTCCGCTGCGCCGCGCGCGTCGTGACGCGGCGCATGACCGACATCCGTGCCGCGGATGATCTGCACGTCGCGGTGCGGTTGCG
The DNA here is from genome assembly GCA_036258955.1 of Binatia bacterium. Taxonomy (GTDB): domain Bacteria; phylum Desulfobacterota; class Binatia; order UBA9968; family UBA9968; genus DATACQ01. Next base: position 331 of record DATACQ010000915.1, on the reverse strand, counting down.
ACCGATAACCCAAAGCCCAGAATACCGCGTCGAGATTCTCCGGATCGATATCTTCGTCCACCGCGATGACGATCTTGGACATCGACGGGCGAAAGGTAACCGCGGCCATCAGCGCGCGCCAGACTTCGGCCTGGGTGGGTTTGCGCATTTGGATTACGGTCAGTTTTTGCGTCGCCGTCAGCGGCTCGTGCAGCATTACCCGGTTGACGCTCTTGATGCCGAGCACGTTTTTCAAATGATCGAGGTAGAGTGGCTCGTAAGCCATCTTCTTGATGACGCTGGACTCCGACGGCGTCACCTGGCTGATGATCGAGCAGAGGATGGCATTCTT
>DATACQ010000914.1:0-1919 GCA_036258955.1 Binatia bacterium | reverse complement strand
CCGATCCAGACTTCTCCACCTTCGAAAACTTCTTTTTTCCAAATCGGTACGGTTCTTTTAATCTCTTCGATGGCAAATCGGCAGGCGGCAAACGCGGCTTCCCGATGCCCCGAGGAGACGGCGATCATCACGCTCGGTTCGGTGATCTGCACCGGGCCGAGGCGATGAACGATAGCCATGCGACAAATCTGCCACTGTTTATGCGCGGCTGCGCCGATACGCGCCAATTCTTTCTCCGCCATCTCCGCATATCCATCATAATCGAGCGCGATCACCTTGCGTCCGTCGTTATGATTGCGTGTCGTGCCGATAAACGTCGCGATGGCGCCGGCCCCGGGGTCGGTGACGAAGCGCACGAGTTCTTGTAGATCAATGGGTTGGTTGATAACTCGAAACATCGGTTCTCATCCTCCGCTTACCGGCGGAATGAACACCACCTCATCTTGATCGCTCAGCTTGAAATCCGGGCTCACGTAGTTCTGATTAACGGCATACATCAGGCGAATTCCCGCAACATTCAGTCTAGGGAAGTCTTGCTGTAGTGCCTGCCAAAGATCCATCACCGTGCTTCCATTTCGAATATCTTTGGTGACCTCCGCGGTTCCGGCGCGCTCGCGCAAGATCGCAAAGAACTTTACTTTGATTTTCATGTTCCTTGCAGTTGAGAAACCATGTGGCGGATCTCTGGAACGATCAGCTTTTCCATAGCTAACGTGACGGCGCCTTTGGAGCCAGGGAGAGAAATCAGCACTTTGCCGCGAGCCGCTCCGGCTGCCGACCGACTCATAATGGCGGCAGAGCCGATATCCAGATAGCTCAGATAGCGGAAGATCTCGCCGAAGCCATCGAGCTTCTTTTCGAGTAAACGCGAGACCACCTCATACGTGCCGTCTCGCGGGGCGATACCAGTCCCGCCATTGACGATCACGGCATCGACTCCAACCGCGCCAAGCGCCTCGTTGAGAAGCGCTTCGATTTGAGCCGGTTCATCCTTAACAATCCGATAGCCGGCGATCTGGTGCTCTTCCGCCTGCATCATCGATTTGATGGTCTGGCCGCTGGTATCGGTTTCTTCTGACCGTGTATCGCTGACTGTGATGACGAAACAGCGGATGCTCTTCTTACCTCTTGCCTTATGTTCAGCAACTGACATGTTCACCTCTGGAGCGTTTAGCGTTGCTTTAAAACCGTATAACACCCTCTGCGCGGTAATCAATTACGCTAACGAATAACTTTATCGGCTTCTTCAACAGCTCCGGCGGTACTTTCAAACCGTTATTGCTGGTAATTCTGAGGTTAATCGCCAGGTCGAATTTATTTGCGTGCGTCACCGCCAAGTCCCCAGGGTGCGCGCCCCGCAATATTTTCTGGACTAGATCGGCAGCCTGCCGTCCCATTTCATAGTAGTTGGGTCCGTAAGTGGCCAGGCTCCCCTTGCTGGCCCATACTTCAGAGTGAAACATGGTAGCCATTTTTCGCTTGCTCGCCTCCTCAAGAAGCACCGATCCCTGGCGTTCTACTAGATCATCGGCGATTTGGAATATCGCATCACCTGGACTCACTTCCATTTGCGCTAGCGAGCTTTTGAATTCTCTAGCCGTTTTCACCGGATATTCAAGCACATCGAGTTTTAGTTGGCGCGCTGATTCTTCTGCCGCATCAAAGTTATCCGGGGAGAACCGGTTGTTGGCATCGTAAAATATATGTATGCGGCGGAGCTTTGGAAGAATCTGCTTTAAAACCTCCAGGCGTTTTCGATTGGCTTCCAGTGAAAAGGCGGCGACGCCAGTGACGTTTCCGCCGGGGCGCTCTACGTTCTTAACCAGGCCCAGGGTCACGGGATCAGCCGGATGGCGGAAGACGATGGGTATTTCCTTCGTCGTCTTCATCGCCGCTTGTGTCGCTCGGGTACCCGTCGT
>DATACQ010000913.1:0-2145 GCA_036258955.1 Binatia bacterium | reverse complement strand
TATTCTACGAAAACCTCGGTCCGCCTCACATTTAAAGAGGCAATATTGAGCAAGCCGTGGGCTGAGAGCAGCGAAAGGAGCAGCCAGCTAAATTAATGGCCGAGAACCGTTCACAGCTCCTTGCTAACCGCTTCTGACTACGGAGGTAATCATGGGTGAGTTTCTCGTTGAACTTTGGTCTTTTATGAAGGAACGAAAGAAGTTCTGGCTACTGCCGATCGTTCTCTGCCTGGTCTTGCTAGGCAGCCTTATCGTTTTCACCTCGGGTTCGGCAGTCGCGCCGTTTATCTACACTTTGTTTTAGGGCCCTCAGGAAATAGAGGTCGGTAAAAAGGGACGGCTTAGCCGTCCCTTTTTGTTTGTGCAGTATTCAACGTGACGTTCTCAGCGCACGGTTAGAAATTTCCGCTCAATGCCCTGCCATTCATCCAGGGCGACCACCTGATCGCGCTCTTTGAAAGTTGTTAACTGGGCGTCCATTGCTTCGGTTGTTCCTTCGCGCTTGAGCAGGCTCAACACCTGTCTCATGGCGAAGATGCCGGCGCGTTGAGTTTCAGACGGATAAATCGCGATGCGATAGCCCATCTGTTCCAACCGTTCGACCGGCAGCATCGGAGTTTTCCCGCCTTTAAACACGTTTACCAGTAGGGGCACGTCAGGCAGTGCGCGTGGAATCTCCGCCAACTCAGCTTCGGATTGCGGTGCCTCGATAAAGACAGCGTCAACGCCGAGCTTGCCGAAGGCGCGGCCGCGCTCTATTGCATCCTCAAAGCCGTTGACCCCACGTGCGTCAGTGCGCGCGATAATGCAAAAATCCCGATCGGTGCGGGTGGCGAGCGCGGCCCGAAGCTTTTGCTCCATTTCCGCCAGCGGGATGACTTCCTTGCCATCGAGATGACCGCACCGTTTAGGCGTGATCTGGTCTTCAATATGGATTGCGGCGACGCCGGCCCGCTCGTACTCGCGCACGGTGCGCACTAAATTGACGGCGTTACCGTACCCGGTGTCCGCGTCGGCGATAACAGGGATGTTTACCACGGCAGTCACCTGAGCAGCGCGCTCGATGACTTCCGACATGGTCACCAGCCCAATGTCTGGGATACCCATGCTGCGCGCCACTGCCCCGCCGCTTAGATAAGCCGCTTCGAATCCCGCTTCTTGTACGAGCCGCGCCGAAAGCCCGTCAAAGCAGCCAGGTGCGACCAAAAGTTGGTTCCGCTTGAGCAGCGCTTTGAGAGTTTGTCTTGCATTCATGCGTTTGCCTCGATTTCCGCGCTCCTAGCAAATTGGAGCGTTACACCGGTGCTTCTACTTTCTCTCTTATCGGGAGAGGATCGAGGTGAGGTTTAGTGGTTCGTGTCGACCCTCACCTCTAACCTTCTCCCTTTAGGGAGAGGCTTAGGGGGGCGCTTCTTTCTCCGGCGTCGTTTCCAATCCGGGCGACTCCGCCGCAAACATGTCCGTGAATTCATTCACCGGGGTCGCCAGCAGCCTGTCAGGATCCATGCACAGTTCGAGAATCCTTTCACACTGTTCCGGAGCGAAGCGTGAAGCCAAATTGGCTTCGTATTTTTTGACCAGCAGCGGCATTCCCTCGTTGCGGCGGCGGCGGTGGCCGATGGGGTATGCCACGGTGATCTTGTCGGTGCACAAGCCGTCGTTGAAGAAAACCTGGACGGAGTTGGCGATGGAGCGCTTCTCCGGATCTAAATAATCGGTGGAGTAGCGCGCGTCTTCGATGACGATCATTTTATCGCGCAACGCATCGATGCGCGGATCTTGCGCGGTGGTGTCTTCGTAATGATCGGCCGTGAGCACGCCGTAGATGAGACCTATTGCGGTCATGTATTGAATGCTGTGATCGCGGTCGGCGGGATTATAGAGCGGTCCGACTTTATCGATGATTCGGATCGCTGACTCTTGCGTGGTAATCACAACGCGTTCGATCTTATCGAGTCTGTCTCTGACTGCCGAATGCAGTTGTATCGCGCACTCCACCGCAGTTTGGCCGTGAAACTCTGCGGGGAAAGAAATCTTGAACAGCACATTTTCCATCACATACGAGCCAAGCGGCCGCCCCAACTTAAACGGCCTCCCTTTAAACATCACGTCGTAAAAGCCCCAGCCTTTCGCCGACAGAGCCGT
>DATACQ010000912.1:0-9032 GCA_036258955.1 Binatia bacterium | reverse complement strand
ACGTCCTGAAAGTCAGTTGCAATTTTTTCCTGTGAATGGGGCCAAAACGTTGCGCTGTGCGGAAAATCCGACGACCACAAGATATTATCCACGCCGATCTCCCGCCGGTGATTAATGCCGAAAAGATCGTCGATGAAAGTGGCGTAGAGCTGGCGTTGAAAATACTCGCTAGGCTTCATGGTCAACTTAGTCGCAAAAGGTGTTCCACGGAAGCGTATTCCGGTTGCGGAGAAGCGCTCGTCAACACGGAAGAGGAAAAACGGCAGCCAACCACAATTCAACTCTGCCGAGACAACCTTTAGACCGGGAAATCTCTCGAGAACACCGGAGAGGATGAGCGTTGCGAAGGTTCTCTCGACCTCATGCGAATTGATCGCTTGAGCCACCGTTCGTTTCTCCGAACTTGAATCCCAATCGACCCACTGAAAGCCCGCGAACTCGTGCAGGCTGAGCGGCATCGCCAGCTCCTGAGCCGCCGCCCAAAAGGGATCGTAGATATCCGAGTAAAATGGCAGCTCGTCCGGCGGCGAGGCCCAGATAATCGCTCCCGCTAAACCTTTTTTGCGGCAGTCCTCCAGATCCCGGGCGGCTTGTTTTGGGTCGTAAAGCGAGATGAGGCCCAGGCCTTTGAGTCGCTTGGGTGAACAAATGCAGAACTCAGCGAGCCAGTCGTTGTACACCTGGAAACAGGCTCTCTGGAAGCCTGCATCCCTGATCCAGAACATACGAAAACCAAGGGTCGTGTAGAGAACGTCTCCGACGATGCCGTCCTGGTCCATGTCCTTGACCCGCTGCCCGGGGTCCCATCCGCCGCGATGCGCCCCGGCGTAAGAGAAGCTGTTCAAGAGTTTTGTCAGCTCTTCGATAGTTTTGTTCGCCCCGAATCCGAGAATAACGTTGTGCGGCGGCCGGTCCTGTTCGATCAGCCACCACGCGCCCGGGCGTCCTTTGTACTCAGTCATCATCTGCGGCGCAATATCGCGGTACTTCAATGGCAAACGCTCTTTCCATAGGTTCAGTGGTTCGCTCACATGCGAGTCGGCATCAAGTACTCTAGTTTGTGCCATGTCGTAGTCCTTTCCTTAACCAGCCTCGCGCCTCGGGTCTCGAGTTCTCGGGAGAGCCTAAAAATTCAAGCTGGCGACTGGGGTGCTTTCCAGTTCCGGGTTCCGGATCAACTCTAAACACTGAACCCAAGACTCTAGACTTCTCCAGTTACCCACTTATTAGTTCTATAGGACGCTCGAGTCAATCCAACGTTTTGACAGCTTGAGGCGAGCGGTGTTACACCAAAGGCTACGCTCAAGCCGCTGAGCGATTCGAGATAAACGGTAGAAGGCACATTTCATGAAGGCATCGGTACGCGTTCTTATACTCATGGCTCTTTCCGCGGGGTGCTGCGCGACACTCCGCGCGGAAACCGTCAGAGTCGGCTTTCCTTCTCTGGCCACCGGCTTTGCGCCTTCGTGGGTGACCGCCGACAAGGGGATTTGGAAAAAACACGGGTTGGATGTCGAGCTGATCTTCCTGCGCGGCGGATCAAGGACCGTCTCCGCGCTCATCAGCGGCAGTGTCGATGTAATTCTCGGATCCGATCTCGGCGTCACCACGGCGATTCTCCAGGGCGCCAGCCTCACACGTCTCGGGGTCACGACCAATACCCTGGGCTATTCAATGGTCACCCAACCGAGTATCAAGAGCGTGCGCGACTTGAAAGGCAAAATCATCGGCATAACTCCCGGCCGGGACGCCGCATACGCGCGAGTGGTCAAACTGTTGCGTGACAACGGCATGGATGCCGCGAAAGACGTGACCTATCTATCCGTCGGGGACGGCGGCCCAGCCGCGCGGGTGGCAGCGCTCTCGAGCGGGATCATTCACGCCACGATGTTTACGCCGCCCTCCGATATGATTTCCGAGAAAGCCGGAATGAGGATTCTCGTCAAGATCGACGTCGCCAACGTCGGGGGCGGCTTGAATACCACCACCGCTTTTGTGCAGAAAAAGCGTCCGCAAGCATTACGATTTCTGCGCGGCTATATGGAAGGAATTCAGTACTTGAAGGCCAACAAAGAGGAAAGTTTGAAGATCTTTTCCAAGTACGTGCGCAATCCCGATTTGACCGTGATGGCCTATCTGTACGAAGAGATTTCCACCCGTGTTGAAACCGGGCTTCGCCCCCAACCGGAAGCGGTGCGAGCCTTGTTGGACTTAGCCGCCCTCGATCTCCCCCAGGCGAAGAAACTAACCGAGAAAGACCATTGGGACGTTAGCTTGCTCGACGAGATACACAGCGGCAAGTAAAATGCGCGGCACATTTACCCCCTTCGAAGTTCACATCACGGGCGCACGGTAAACAAGACGACCGCGTTTCATGGTTCTCTCCGTCCCGGAAAAATTGCGCAAGCTCCGCAGCTCCTTTGCTCATACACCGCAAGCGGTGCGGTTCGTGTGGCGCACCAATCCGTGGGCAACGATCGGATTGGGGCTTCTGACTCTCGGCGGGGCGCTTCTGCCAGCCAGCCAGGCGTGGGTGGGAAAGCTCATCGTTGACGGCGTGGTCGCTTCCATCCAGAGCGGGCAAAACTCCGAGCAGATCAGGAGTGTTTTTACCTATCTGATTGTCGAGCTCGTTCTGTTCCTCCTGAGTACTGCCTTTAGCCACGGGCACCGGGTTATTCAACAACTCATTCAACTACAGCTTGCCAACCGCATTCGCGCCGAGATCATCAGCAAAGCGTTGACTCTCGATCTTTCTTATTTCGAAGATTCTGAGTTTTACGATCGCCTGCAAAATGCCCGCCGCGAAGGCGGGTACAAGCCGATGGAACTGATCATTTACACTTTTTTGATCGTGCAGAACATGATTACGCTGGTCTCGTTCGCCGTCCTGATGCTGCGCTTCAGCCCCTGGCTGGTGGCGATTTTACTGGCGACAAGCATCCCCGCCTTTATCGCCGAAACTCGTTACTCGGAGCGCGGCTTTCGCTTGCTCACCCGGCGCGCTCCCGAGACGCGGCAGGTGAATTACCTATCGCGCCTGCTCACCGAAGACACTGCCGCGAAAGAAATCAAATTATTTAATTTAGGCCGTACTCTGCTGGAACGCTACAGGACACTCTTCGAAAAGTTTTTTCAGGAAGACAAGTCACTGGCTTTGCGGCGGGCCGGCGCCGGGTTTGCTCTGGGTCTCATTGCCACGCTGGGATTTTACGGCTCCTACGCTTGGATTGTATGGCGGACGATGCAAGGCCAGATCTCACTGGGCGACATGACCTTGTACCTGGCGATTTTCCGGCAGGGGCAATCCACCTTTCAATCGATTCTATCGGCCATCGGTAATATTTATGAAAACAACTTGTTCATGGCGAATTTTTTTGAATTTCTTAAGCTTCAACCGCGCATGAAACTAGCGGCGCAACAACGCAGACTACCTCATCCGTTACGCGTCGGGATCGAGTTCCGCAGCATTGGGTTCCGCTACCCCGATAGCGAACAATGGGCCGTGCGTGACGTGAGTTTGATCATCAAGCCGGGCGAAAAAATCGCGTTAGTCGGCCACAACGGCGCCGGCAAAACCACCTTGATCAAATTGCTCACCCGCCTTTACGATCCGACTGAAGGTCGTATTCTCATCGAAGGCATCGATATTCGCGATCTCGATCCACTCGAGCTGCAACAAAGAATAGGCGTGATTTTCCAAGACTTCGTGCGCTATCACCTGCCGGTCAGAGAAAACATTGGATTCGGCCAGATCGAGGCGATTGACGACCTCGATCGCATCGTTGCGGCCGCCCGAAAAAGCGGCGCAAGCGCGGTCATCGATGACCTGCCAGCGGGGTATGAGACTATGCTTGGGCGTTGGTTCCACGATGGCCACGAGCTGTCGCTCGGCCAATGGCAGAAGATCGCCCTGGCGCGAGCTTTCATGCGCGATGCGGACATTCTGGTGCTGGATGAACCCACCGCCTCGGTGGACGCGCGAACCGAGTACGAAATCTTCCAGAACTTCAAAGCACTCACCGATGGAAAAATGGCGATCCTTATTTCCCACCGCTTTTCTACCGTGCGCATGGCCGATCGCATCGCCGTCATCGAAGACGGACGCATCGCTGAACTGGGCAGCCACGAAGAACTGCTACGTCAAGAAGGCATCTACGCCCAACTGTTTAGCATGCAGGCCGAAGGTTATCGCTAGAAGCGGCAGGTGAAGGACCGCCGCTTCACCTGCCGGTGTGCCAATCGTTGCAAGCGTTAGCAGCTCCGAATTTTGGGAGCGAACGCACTTAGAAAGGTTCCGTCCTCTGCTGGTGTGCCATCGTGTAGGGCTCGGAGAGGTTCAACTCAACATGCTAGATCTCAGCTATGTAACTCCAATAACGTCATGAACGGCTGAAACCACTTGAACGGCTCAACACCCCGTCCTACTTTGCGTGATGACCGGTTTGGTAATGCTGGCGCAACAGATCTTTCCCATAGTCGTTGCCGTTGGGGGTGCGCAGGATCACGTGGATATGATCTTTGTACGGCTTGGTGTGCTCGCGGAAAGCGATGCCGCGTTGGTGATCGAACTCGAGGATAAGAACGGGGCTCTGCACCCGATAATAAAATGTGCTGTCATCCTTCATACCGCCCATCCAGCAAAAATAGGTTTCACTTAGATGGCGCTCGACTTCGGCCATTTTGATTCGCGCATGCTCCGGGCGCATGCGCGAGACGTGATATCCGACCAGATCGAGCAATAGATCGTGCTGCAGATTCGACAGCTCGCGATATCGAATACCGGCATAGTGCAGCTCCAGGTTATCGCGGAACGCGGTGGTAAAATCCTCGCCTGACGTTTCATCGGCGATGACTGCTCTGGCTTGCTGGTGGGGCGATAGCGCTCGGATAAGCGCGAGGCCTTTGTCTTCGTCGGCTTTAAACACGCGAGTGCCGGCGTACTTTCCGGTTGTTGCATGGACCGGTTCCGCGCCCAAGAAAGTCGGGGTCATCACGATTTGGTCGCCAAGCACAAAGTAGTTGATGATCAGATGATGGCCGTCCCACTGCCAGCCCCAGGGGGCGTTCGCTGAAGGCTCTCCCATGATGCTTAGCCAGTAGAGATCTTCGCCGTACTCGTCAAGCCTGCCGGTCATCTCCAGGACGGTCTCATTGAGATGCATGACATCGAGCGACTCCTCGAAGCCGCTCTTGCTGAGGCTCTCGCGTAGGAGCGCAAACGCGCGCTCGAGCTGATCCTCGTTCATTTCAAATAGCGGCATGCCGTGACGCATTAAGGTGGGATGGATATTGCTCCACCGGCGCCACTCAATGGCATCCACTTGAAACAAAGTCTTTGCGCGCTGGGCCGGCGTGAGCGAGCCAAGAAAGCCATGCGCGGCTTCGCGGATTGAATCCGTCGATGCTCCGGTCTTTTCGAGAGAGTATAATCCAGGCACTATCGTTCCATCGGCTGTAATGCCTTTGAACGGCTGCGCCGCCGCGGCTTGCGAGTTCTGCACGTAGTTCGGCGGCCCACCGCGCGTGAACAACGGCCGGTTAGAACCTCTGTCGATGGCTGTCGCGGAGATGCTCCGGATCCGAGGATCACTGGCAATCATAGAAAGCCCTTATCTCACAAATATCAGCGGTTCGGCTTCTGTTCCGTTCGAGCTTTTCGACTCGAGAGACTCCGAACCCAAATCACTGCGTCTTGGATTCAAATTCCTTTCGCACCTCATCAACCAAGCGTAGCTCAAAGAAGTTTTCAGCGGCAAGGGGCTGCTCTAGTTTCATTGGAATCCGTAGCTCATATTCAAGGATGTTCTTGACTCCTTCGGCGGACGGGCTTCCCGGCACGCCTTGCGGAAACGCACGCACGTAGCTGCGGATCGCCTCGGCGATCATGGGTCGGGTAATGGTTTTGATGCGTAGCCGGCGCATGGCAATTTCCGCGGCATCATCAGGCCGGTCGCGCACGAACAAAAGGGATCGCACCATCGCTCTTAACCATCTTTTGACCTGGGCTGGGTTTTCCGACAGCTTTTTAAGAGTAGTTACATAGCCTTGAAAAGGTAGGGAGAACATATCGCCTAAAAAGACCAGTTTGCGGAGGCCTTCACGTTCTGCTGCCACCGCAGCTGCGGCATCGAGTACCGCCGCGGAAACGGCGCCGCTTTTCAGTCCAAGAATTTTGTCACTGATGCTGGTTCCTAAGGAGATCCTGGTCACATCCTTCGCCGAAAGCCCGGCGCGTTCGACGAACAACGTCATGAACCGGTCTTCGCTGTCCCCGATCAGTGCAACCCCGATCTTTTTACCTTTCAGGTCAATTGCCTGAGTAATACTGGGGTGCACCACCAGGTACCAAGTCACTTTTTCTGTCTGATACAGGATTGCCTTCAACGGAGCGCCCCGAACTGCGGCGCGCAAGCCGCTCCCGCCTGCGCCGCTGTAATCGACATCGCCGCTGACCAGCGCCGCGATTCCAGCCGGACCGCCGATAACGATCGTCTCGTTATCGAGCCCTTCGTCGCGAAAAAACTTGCGCTCCTCGGCGCTGAAAACCGTCAGATAATTCAGGTTCAATCCCGGAACACTCGTGCGGATCTTTTCCGCACGGGCGCTCCAAGGCATGACAAATATCAACAGCAGAAGCGCTGTAAGACTATGTCGCGTATCTCTGATGAACCGCGAAGCGAACGTAATCGGCACGTCGTAACCAGCTCTAGGCGTCGTCGAGTTTGTAAAAACGCGCGACGTTGTCATGCAGCATTTTCTTCTTGGTATCGTCCGAGAGATCTTCGCGCTCGCGCACCGTTTTCACGGTGTGCGGCCAATCGCCGTCCCAATGCGGATAGTCCGAGGAGTAAAGCAGCGTATGCTCCAGGCGCCAACGCAAGGAATCGGGAATGGTCTTCTCGCCGCATTCGACGCCGAAAAAGATGCGTCCGCCGGTCACGTAATCACTGGGGTGCTGTTTGAGATAAGGCGCTTCGTCGGCGCCGCGCTTCTCAACTTCTTCGTCCAGGCGGTCCATCATATACGGCACCCAGCCGATCCCTGATTCGAGGTAGGCGATGTTTACTTTCGGAAAACGCTCGAACACGCCTCCAACGATGGTCGCGATCATCGCCATCATCTGTTCGGCAGGATGATCGATGGTGTGCGCGGAAAGAAACTTTCGGAACCGCAGCGCCCCTAAAGAATCTGCGGAGGTGCCGGTATGAAAGCCAATGCCGACACCGAGCCGCTCGGCAGCTGCATATATCGGATCATATATGACATCGCCAAAATCCGGCATCTGCGGAATGTACGTCGGTAGCACCCCGGCGAGCGCGCCCCGTTCCGTTACCGCGCGCGCGAGTTCCTCAGCGGCGGCGCTTGGATCCTGGGGAGCCAACAGCGCAACGAATTTCAATCTAGCCGGATCTGTCTTGCAGAAGTGGTATAGCCAGTCGTTGTACGCGCGGGTGATCGCCGTCGCATAATCGCGCTCGTGTAGCGCAGAGACATGCAATCCAGCCGTTGGGTACAGAACCATGATATCGATGCCATCCTCGTCCATGGCCGCGAGCTGATCCTCCGGCCCTTCGGGCTTGGCCCCGAGCCTGCCGCGTAAGTCGCGATCCCATTCGTCATTGGGAAACAAATTGCGGCGCTGCCAGCGCGGCTCCAAAAATTCGCGCATGCCCGCGATGGACTCGCGCACATGACCGTCGGCATCAATTACTTTGTATCCAGCCATCTGTTCCTCCTAACTTGCACTCTCAAGCGATCGAAGCATTGACTATTTTCCGCTGTTCACCTGTCTAACAAAGCGATCGTCGAAAAATTGTGAGGGCTTCGCCTGTTTGGCCTCGGGAATCGTTTCCGACAAGAAGTCAAGAATTCCCTGCACGCCGACTTCGGAGATGACCAATTCGCGTCGGAAACCGGCCCGCTTGTAGAACTCATACGAACGCTCGAGAAACTCCGGGTCGGTTTCCCTCGTGTATTTCGAGAGCACTTTAACAGCGAAGCTCTTATCGCTGTAGTAACGATCGATGCCCGCGCGAATCGCGCGCAAGAGCGGCACGATCCGACCGCCGAGCTCGTCCATGCGACTCCGCCGCACGACGATGCCGACGTTCTGATACGGCTCGTCGAGCAGGCTCACCATGGAGCGAAAACCGGCGCGCTCGAGTTGAAAACTTGCGGGCGGTGAGGCCACGCCGCCTATCAGTTGCCCGGCGTGCAAGGCCTGCACGATCTGTACGCTGCTGCCGAGCGGACGCAACTGCACATCTTTGGGGCCGAGGCCCATTTTTTTGAGCGCCACGAGAGTGCCGTACGCCACCGGCGTGCCGGGACGGTCTGTGCCGACCACCTTTCCCTTCAGTTGCTCGGCAGATTTGACTTCCGGCTTCGCGTAAAAATCCCAAATCATTGTATTGAGCAAGCCCGCGACGAATACGACGTCATGGCCGCGCAACGAGGCGGTCAATACCGGCGCGGCCGAAACCTGCACAACGTCAAGCTCATTGGCGATGAGCGCTGGGAGCGCAACGCTCGAAGGCATGGAAACCACTTCGACCTCGAGGTTTTCTTTCGTGAAGCCGCCGATCTCTTTAGCCATCCAAACTGACGCCATGGTGGCCGACGTACTGAGATACGCGACCCGCAGCGGGCGCGGCGCCGCCGCATCGACCTTTTGAGCGAATAAAAAGCCGAGAGCCGCGACCAACATCCAAAGGGAAAACATTCTTGCGACACGATGCATTGAATTCTTTGCCCTCTTGATCTTATTCTCTCATCATGATTGAAGCGGCCGTTCCCAGGTTATAAACCTAGTGGAAACTCGCTATCGGCGTCAAGCATGAATACCGATCAACGAAATGGACAATGATTATGAGCTTTAAAACTGTTGCGCTTTTACATCCGGGAAACATGGGTGTCACCATCGGCGCGGCGGCGGCCACGAGCGGCGCCCGAGTCGTCTGGGTGTCAGAGCAGCGGGGCGAAGCGACCCGCCGGCGCGCCGAGGAAGCGCGGTTGACGGACGTCAAGCG
>DATACQ010000911.1:0-4896 GCA_036258955.1 Binatia bacterium | reverse complement strand
GGCGATAGTATTCGAGCTCCGCGGGAGTATCGATGCGGCAAATGACTTGGAACTCTGTCGTTTTGCCATCGTCGCTGGTCGCCTGCACGATGAGCTCCTGGCGCAGCTTGAGCCCGGCATTGATACCGTTTACATCGAAAGTCTCGAATCCCGTAAGACCATGCGTCTTGAGATTTTCGCCCGGCTTAAACTGCAATGGAATAATCCCCATCCCTATCAAGTTGCTGCGATGAATCCGTTCGTAGCTCTCCGCAAGCGCCGCGCGTATGCCCAGAAGCCGCGGCCCCTTAGCTGCCCAATCGCGCGACGAGCCGGAGCCATACTCCTTGCCAGCAATGACAATAAGCGGCGTGCCTTCTTTCTGATACTGCATCGCCGCATCGTAGATCGACATCTGCTTTTTGTCAGGCAAATGAACCGTCACGCCGCCTTCGGTGCCCGGCGCGAGAAAGTTTTTCAGGCGGATGTTGGCAAACGTGCCGCGCATCATGACTTCATGGTTGCCGCGGCGCGCTCCATACTGGTTGAAATCCTTGGGCAGGACGTCGTTATTAACCAGGTAGCGCGCGGCCGGGCCGTTCTTCTCGATGGATCCGGCAGGGGATATATGGTCCGTAGTCACCGAATCGCCGAGCAGAGCCAGCGCGCGTGCCCCTTTGATTTCGCGCGGCTCGCTCGGAGTTCTGGACATGTTCTCGAAGTAGGGCGCCTCGCGCACATACGTCGACTGCGGGTCCCATTGGAATAGCTCGCCCTGCGGCACCGGCATGCTCTTCCAGCGTTCGTCGCCTTCAGTGGCTTGGCTGTATTCCGCTTTAAACATCTCAGAGCGAACCGACTGGTTCATCACCTGCTGCACTTCTCGCGGGGTTGGCCAGATATCTTTGAGATAGACCGGAGCACCGTCAGAGTCGGTTCCCAGCGGATCCTTATAGAGATCGACATCCATGCTGCCGGCCAATGCGTAGGCAACGACCAGCGGCGGCGAGGCTAAATAATTTGCGCGCACGCTGGCGTGAATGCGGCCCTCGAAATTGCGATTGCCCGAGAGCACTGCAGCAGCCACCAGGTCGCCTTCTTGGATGCCATTAGCAATCGGCTCCGGCAGCGGGCCGCTGTTGCCGATGCAGGTTGTGCAGCCGTAGCCCACAACGTGAAACCCGAGATTTTCCAGATGCGAAAGCAGCCCGCTATCTTTCAAATACTCCGTCACAACCCGGGAGCCCGGCGCCAAACTGGTTTTTACCCAGGGTTTCGGTTTGAGCCCTTTTTCGACGGCCTTCTTAGCCAGCAACCCCGCGCCGATCATCACCGACGCATTGGAAGTATTAGTGCAGCTAGTGATCGCGGAGATCACGACTGAACCATGTTTGAGCTCAAACTCATCGCCGTTCATTTTTACCGCGATAGTTTTTTCCGCGTTGCCGCTTTTTATCAATGACGGCAGCGCCTCTTTGAAGGCGCTTTTGCTCTGGTTCAAAGGAACACGGTCCTGGGGCCGGCGCGGGCCGGAAATACTCGGCACGACCGTGGCGAGATCAAGCTCCAAAGTGTCGCTGAACATAGGGTCCCGCGTTTGGTCGGTGCGAAACATTCCCTGCTCTTTGGCGTAGGTTTCCACCAGTCTTATTAAATGAGGATCACGCCCCGTCAGGGCGAGATAACGCAAGGTTTCATCGTCAGGCGGAAAGTAGCCCACCGTAGCGCCGTATTCCGGTGCCATATTGCCAATCGTGGCGCGGTCCGCCAGGCTCAGGCTCGATAAGCCCGAGCCATAGAACTCGACAAATTTTTCAACTACGCCTTTCTTGCGCAGCATCTGCACTACCGTAAGCACGAGATCCGTAGCGGTCGCCCCTTCCGGCAATTTGCCGTACAACTTGAAACCGATCACTTCGGGAATCAGCATGATGATCGGCTGGCCCAACAGTGCCGCTTCGGCTTCGATGCCGCCGACTCCCCAACCCACGACACCAAGCCCGTTGATCATCGGCGTGTGCGAGTCGGTGCCCACCACGCTGTCGGGGTACGCGAATGTGGCGCCGTCTCTCTCCGCCCGGAATACCACCGGCGCGAGATATTCGAGGTTAACTTGATGGCAGATACCGACATCCGGCGGGATCAAACGGAAGTTGTCGAAGGCGGTCTGCCCCCAGCGAAGAAACTTGTAACGTTCGACATTGCGGTCAAACTCGATCTGAGAATTTTTGTGCAAGGCCTCCGCTGAGCCAAAATAATCCACCTGCACCGAGTGATCGATAACGAGATCGACGGGCGCCAGCGGATTGATTTTGCTGGGGTCGCCGCCAAGCCGCTTCATCGCCTCCCGCATCGCCGCCAGATCGACGACGGCGGGCACGCCGGTCAAGTCCTGCATCAACACCCGAGCCGGCATGAAGGCGATCTCTTTCTCCTGCTTCGCCGTGGGGTTCCAGTTAGCTAATGCTTCGATGTCGCCTTTGACGACATGATGGTTGTCTTCCTGCCGCAGTAAATTCTCCAGCAGCACCTTCAGCGAAACCGGCAGCCGCGAAATTTTTCCAAAGCCGGTCTGCTCCAGCACGTCGAGGCGGAAGATTTCGTACTTCCGATCGTCAACGGCCAGTGCCTTGCGCGCTCTGAAGCTATCCACATACTTCTGTGCCATGCAGAGTCTCCTTAGAGCTAAGATAAGTAGCTCTTTTTGTAACGAGGGTGCATCAATAAAGCAACTGCCGCGGAGCCTTGTTTGGCTCGTGAAAACGCTCGGATTAAGAGCTTGCCCAAAGGAGAGACGGTGCTCGAGTCAGCTTGAACGTTGGTCATCTTACAGCATGTTGTTATGATATTCTGCATACGGCCGAGTTGCAAAATGATGGCTGCCGAGCGCAACAGACTAAGCAAAAGCCCGTCGTACCTGCAAGCAATATAAAATATGAAGCTATCGGTAAAAGCCTTTACACTTTCTTTTGCTCTCCTCGGCGCGATTTCATTCCTTTTCGTAGCGTCGATGAATTTGCTTTTGCGCCCGTATGGCGGCGCGCAATTGGCGCTCTGGGCGTCGTTATACCCGGGATACGATCCGGTCGCCGGGCCCTTGAGCATGGTTGTCGGTGCGCTCTACGCCTTCATCGCGGGAGCCGTCAGTGGGGCGGTCCTCGCCTGGCTGTACAACTTTTTTGTTCAGAAGTTTTAACGAGTAACAACGATAGTTTTCGTTGTTACGACTGTTCGCGCATTTCGTGAGAAGACCTGTCTCGCCCTTCGTCCCAATGTCGGCACATTTAGCTGCGCGTTCGTCGGAGTCGCACCTATGCGCGGTTGAACTGTCCCGACACTGATTTCCCCCTCCGCACACCCGTAGGTGGATTTCCTGCACGCATTCGCAGCAAATTGTAACTAACGACCGAAAGAACGCATGAAATTGCCCGCTGCTTGGCAGCTAGTATTGGCATCGCGCTTGCGTTCTACTTGCCCAGACACATGCTGCTAGAAGGAGACGCTATGAACAGCTATGAAGTCGTTGAAGGCACCGTAGAAGAGTTGATTGCTGAGTTTTGCGAGGAAACTCTCAGGTCTGCGCGTGACGCAAAGGAAGCCGATATGGCGGCTGCAAATTTCCTTACGGGAATTCTACACCAGGCGGAGCCGCTATCGCGGACCTGGCACTAGTTGACGGAGATCAAATGCGCTCATCGGATAAGCAACCGGCATTTGAATGCGTAACATCAGGCATTCGTTGCCGAACCAAGAGATTGATTCGCACTCACGCGGGTAGCGTCCCGCCGTCAGCCATCGGCACCGTTATTTCAGAAATTGATAATCTCGTCACATGCTACAGGTGCGCTGGGAGGGCGGCCTCTGCGCATACGTGTTTCCTCACGAAGTAGAGATTGTCACTGCCAAGCAATAATGTCATTTATCGGGAGAGGATGGAATGTAAGATCTGATGTAACGTAGTCTAAGGAGGACGTATGGGAACGATCCTGATTATTATCCTGATACTGCTTCTTATCGGCGCGCTACCGACATGGCCTCACAGTTCCGGTTGGGGTTATTACCCAAGCGGCGGTATCGGCTTGATACTTCTCATTTTGATAATTCTTCTCTTGATGGGGCGGATCTAAGGACTTGCCGACGGAACTCGTGAAATGAAAGTAACAGGGTTACAAAAGACAACTGGCGCGTTGATCGTTGCTTGTGTACTGTCGTTGAGCTTCACCGCGAAAGCCGTATCACAGGAACGGCGCGTTTCGCAGGACCGGCGCCGCTCGCAAGATGCTCAACGGGTTAATCCACGGGACGCGGAGCGTTTACAAGGCGTCTTGGTGCCTCTGCTGCGGGCGGCAAGCAAACGCCGAGACCTCAAAGACGTACGGGTCGGCATTGTCGCCGATCCGAATATTAACGCGGCGAATGCCGGTGGTGGAGAGTTTTACGTTACAACCGGTCTTCTGGAGAAAGCGAGTAACGAGCAATTGACGGGCGTGCTCGCCCATGAGATTGCTCACGACGATCTCGGTCATGTTGCTCGGGCACAGGTGTTGGGAGTGGGGCTCAATGTCGGTGTTATATTGCTGGAACAATTGATCCCTGGCAGTAGTGCGCTGACGCCGATTGCCGGCACTCTCGTGGCACGCCAGCACAGCCGGTCGGAAGAACTGGCGGCGGACCGCCATGCCGTGGAAATTCTGCGGCGGGCGGGCTACTCGAAAGACGTGCTGATTAATGCCCTGTCGTGGGTAACGCGAACGTCGGGAAGTGGCCGCGGCGGCGGTTTTCTTTCGACGCATCCGGCTACTACGGACAGAATCGCTGCATTGAAGAAACTGTAATTGTCCGCCAATCCCTCTATCTGACCCTCCCATCAAAAATCAATATCAATGTGCGGGGCGGCGCGGATGAAGCCGCTGCCGT
>DATACQ010000910.1:0-1856 GCA_036258955.1 Binatia bacterium | reverse complement strand
GCAAGTCGCGCGAGCAGATTGCGGATGTGATCGAGTTGCGAGGTCGGCCTTAAGTACGAAGTTACTCTTTCGAAATGATGGCGAGTAGATCATCCTTTTTCGAAGATACGAACTTACCGTTCAAGGTTCAATGTTCAAAGTTCAAGGTGGTCGGAGAAGATCAGGATTGGTGATCGTCATCCCGCTTGCGCATAAGTCAAGAAGATGCACATTCACTTGTGGATCGTGAAGAGAATGCGTGTCAGAAGGGAGCCGAACTGATGGCGCTCGCCGATCAAACCGACCGCGACCAGATCGCCACGGCTCTCGATGACACGCTCATCGTGGAAGCCGCTGCCGGTACCGGCAAAACCACCGAGCTGGTGCGGCGCATCGTGCGTGTTATTCAAACCGGCCGCGCCGAAGTCACAGGCATCGTTGCGGTTACGTTCACGGAAAAGGCGGCGGGGGAGCTTAAGCTGCGGCTGCGCGAAGCGCTGGAACAGGCGAGGACGGCATCCGCAAGCGGATCGAAAGAGCGCGCGCGGCTCGACGCCGCTCTCGGCAGACTCGAGGAAGCGCAGGTCAGCACCATTCACGGATTTTGCGCGGATCTTCTGCGCGAGCGCCCGGTGGAGGCGCGCGTCGATCCACTGTTCAGGGTTCTGACGGAAGCGCAGGCAGCCCGCATGTATGATGAAGCGTTCGACCGCTGGCTGGAAGTTCAGCTGGCCGATCCGCCGGAAGGGGTGAAGCGCGCGTTGCGCCGGCCAATGTTCGGCGGTTTTGGCACGCAATCGGACGGAAGCGACGGTCCGATCGATCGCCTGCGGCGGGCCGGGTGGGAGCTCATCCAGTGGCGTGATTTCGACGGCGGCTGGGAGCGGCCGGCATTGGATCGCGCGCCGCGGATTGACCAGCTGGTGGAGCTGCTGACCGTTTTCGCTTCATTGCTGGAGCCGACAACCGCCGCCTATGACACTTTGTATGCCGATAGCTGGGCGGCCCGAAAGCTCGCTGACGAAATCCGGCGCACCGAATCCGTAGGGCCGCGGGATTACGATCGGCTCGAAGCCGGTTTTATCGAGCTGAACCACAATCGCAGTTTTAAAGATGCGCGCAAGGGAAGCGCCCGGGATTACCGCGAGCGGGTGCGGCGCGAAGACGTCTGGGATGCCCGCGAACAACTTCGAGATGCTCTGAGCGCGTTCGAACAGGATGCCAACGCCGATCTCGCCGCGGCACTGCGCGACGAACTCAGCAGCTGCGTGAGCGCGTATGAGCAGGCCAAAGCCGCCGCGGGTGCGCTGGACTTTCTCGATCTTCTGCTCAAAACCCGGGACTTCATCAGGGATGATGAGGAGGTTCGTCGGAGCTTTCAGCAGCGCTTTAAACGCATCTTCGTCGATGAGTTCCAGGACACCGATCCGCTGCAAGCCGAAATTCTCTTGTTGTTAGCCGCTGACGATCCCGCTCAGGCGAACTGGCATAAAGCATGTCCGACGCGCGGGAAGTTGTTCTTGGTGGGCGATCCGAAGCAATCGATCTATCGCTTCCGCCGCGCCGATGTCGGTATCTACCGCAAGGTCTACGAGATGCTCCATGCCGCTGGCGCCAAACGGGTAACGTTGCGGACCAGCTTTCGCGCGCGCCCGAACATCCAGTCTGTCATCAACGCCGCTTTTGAGCCGGTGATGAATGGCGATGGCGAGACGTTGCAAGCGGCGTATGTGCCGCTCGAGCCGTTTCGCAGTGAATCGCCAATGCAACCGTCCGTTGTCGTGCTTCCCGTGCCGGAGCCCTACGGCTATCGGAGAATTGCCAACTTCAAAATTGAAGAGTCGCTCCCGGATGCGGTGGGCGCATTTATCGAGTGG
>DATACQ010000909.1:0-7406 GCA_036258955.1 Binatia bacterium | reverse complement strand
GTTCGACAACGAGGTCGGGGGCTGCCGGCCCGGGTTCCCGGACCGAAAAACCAACGAGCGGCGCATCCGTGCTTATGCCTTCTTTTTTCAGCATGTCTTTCGTAAACGGCTGCGGTTTGAGCAAGAGGGCGGGATCGCTAGTAATCTCAATATCCTTATTGACGCCCAGATCGTGCAGCATTCTTTTGGCTTCGCGCTCCCGCACGGTAATTCTGTCGACCCTGTTCAGTACCTGGGCGACCAATTGCTTTGATTCAGGAGCTTTCAATGGTCCGGCGCTTACGGCGTAAATCATGACTGGGACCTGTAACTCATGGGCCCACATGACATCGCGCAGGTAGGTCTCTAGGCAATCATCGTAAAGGATGCCTCCGCCGCCTAATACGAATAGATCCACTCTGCGTAGTTCACTGAGAACGTCATCCCTGTGCATCTCACGAATAGCTACCGCGCGCACCTTATGCCGGCGTTCAGTATCCTGCGCGTTGTACGAAAACACCACGACATCGACGTCGAGCGAAGCTCTAAGCTCCCTTAGCATGCTTTCTAAGATCGCCTCATCACCAAGATTCATTCCTCCGTAAGAACCCGAAATTGCAACACGGTATTTCATCGGCTCCTCATCTCAAACGGGTGCACGAGCCTATCGAGGCATGAGAAGAATTTCCAAGAAGTAAGCGGGTGTGCGTCAGGCATATGTCAAACGGATGTTCGATGTTTCTACGCCGTTTTACTTCGGCTAACGCAATAACAATGCCGCCCCTTGTGCGCTACCAAGACCGCAAGTAAGCCGGCAACCGGAACATCGCTACTAGCGGATAGTTTTATGTGGTGGCACATTCGCGGAAAGTGGCTGGATTCACGCCTGGGAGCCGTCCTTGCTACTACAGAATGCAATCCTCTGCGACATTCCGTTGCAGAAACGGGTCGCTAAGCGTACAAACGTCCCAAACTCGCATCGAGCTCGATTACTTCTCCGCGCGATTTCGGCTCGGACTGAGAAGCCCACCATCTTCGCCGAGTCTTAAGGGAGTGTAGCCTGTCTTTCGTGGACATAGCACCAAATCCACGCTGCGGGCGGGAGGGCGCGGATGACGGGGTGTTGCGTCTCACGGAAGTGCTTGGTCGCGTGCTTCCCGGTCGAGGAATCGCAGCAGCCGACATGCCCGCACTTTTGGCATTCGCGAAGCGCAACCCAAACCGTTCCTTCTCTCAAACATTCCTCGCACGCGTTGGGAGTTTTCTCTGACGGAAAATCCTCGGGCTTCAGCCCAGTTAAGTGTTCACACGAATTTTCCATCATGTTCCTCCTGCGGGCGATGTCGTGGTCACTCACTGCCGACACTCCCACATTGAGACGGCGATTGTCGATCTTCAAAAAGCCTTTATGTAACTGGCTAGCACACACACCTCGACGAGCACACAGCAGCCTGGCGTTTAGGAAAGATCAAACAGTAGAAGTTCACTCTGCTCGAGCGCTGAAAGGTTCAGCACATGCTCGTCATGGATTGCAGCGCCGTCGCCCACCCTTAGCGATGCTCCGTCACGGCTCACACTTCCGCGCAGTACCTGTAACCACCCGCGCCGCCGGTTGCGAAACGTATAATTTAGCTCGCCTCCTTGCGGCACCGCGGCAAGCCATAGCTCGGCGTCTTGGTGAACCTTGACAGCTCCGTCGCGGGCATCCGGCGCGGCGACGAGAACCCAGCTGCCGCTCTTCTTCTGGATCTCGAATGAGCGCTGCTCGTATCCCGGCTGCAAGCCGGGCTGTTTGGGAATGATCCAGATTTGCAGAAAATGCACCGGTTCGGTTTGCGAAGCGTTGTACTCGCTATGGCTGATTCCCGTGCCCGCGCTCATGCGCTGCACGTCGCCTACACGGATGACGGAGCTCGTGCCCGTGCTGTCCGTATGCGCCAGTGCGCCTTCCAAGACGTACGTGACGATCTCCATGTCGCGGTGCGAGTGTGTCGGGAACCCTCCTCCCGGAGCCACCCGGTCCTCATTGATCACGCGGAGATCGCTGAATCCCATATGTTGCGGGTCATAGTAGCCGCCAAAAGAAAACGTATGACGGCTGTCGAGCCAATCAAATTTAGAACGGCCTCTTTCATCGCTTCGACGGATAGTTATCATTTTAACCTCCAGCCGATAGATTATCTTTTAAAGTTTTCGTCCGTTGCGCAAGCTTGCTCGCGCAATGTAAACCTCTCGGAGATTACTCGCGCCAAAGCGCGTGCTGACTGACGAATTGATCGCCCGTGGTCGCTTTGGCGATACTTGCTTGTGAGAAAACCCCCGCCGAGCGGCGACCAGAGCGCGGCACCGAGCCCAAGCGCTTTCGGCCAGCGGAGAGAAGCGCTCGCATACGATCATTTGCAATCTCTTCTGCGGAAGGGCTATTGAACAATCAAATCACAGAACTGTACGGATTTGAATTCAGTGAATTGAGGAGGAGCGCGGATGTCGCTTCGAGCGCTTACAGAAGTGGCGAAAAAGATTTGTTTCGGACTCTGCCTGGTTTTGCTAGACCTATGTACGGCTTCAGCCGCTGCACCCACTGAAAAGGCTACCCTTATTTTCGCGGATTTTAGCGAGCGGGCAGGACTCCTGTTCGTCGCGAAGGATCAGCATTTTTTTGAGGAGCAAGGCTTGGATGTGGACGTGGTTCAGGTGCGCAGCGGGCCGATCGCAATTTCCGCCATGGCTGCGAACGAAGCACAGATCTACAGCGTCTCGGCCACGGGCGCTTCCTTGGGCGCCATGGCCGGCGGACTCGACCTCGTGTTCGTTGCCGGACTCATCAACAGGCTCGATGGATATTTCGCCGTGTCAAGCAAGATACGCGCTCCGGATGATCTAAAGGGCAAGATCATCGGCGTTCAAAGCATCGGCGGCGGTATCTGGATGTTCACGCAAATATTGCTCGATCATTGGGGCCTCAATGCCGAACGCGACAAGATCCAGATACGCGCCATCGGCGACGATTCCGTCCTGGCGCAGGCCGTCATGACCGGGGTTATCGATGGAGCGGTGTTAGGCTATACATATAGCCGAGTCATTTCACAAAAGGGCGGCCGTATTCTGGTTGAGTTACCGCAACTTAATATTCCTTACCAAGGAACCGGCATAGTGGCCCGGCGATCGTTCATCGAAAGAGCGCCCGACGCGGTGGAGAAAACACTTCGCAGCCTGATTCGCGCTAACCGGTTCATTCAGGATAAGAAGAATCAACCAATGGTCATCCGCAGTTTGAGAAAATGGTTGCGTCTGGCTCCAACGGACAGCGCTGAGGATCTATATGACAGGATCAGAATGCTTTACGACCGGAGCATCATTCCAACGCGCGAAGGAATACAAAGCGCTTTGCGATTGCTCAGCAAGGCTGACGCGAAATTCGCTAAACTGAAGGCCGAGGATCTCGTTGACGACCGTATCGCGCGCAAGCTGGAGCGGGATGGATTTTGAGCGGCGCTCACTGAGTTCTCCCGATCAACCGATCGGTAGTCGAATTAAGCATGAATCGGCCCATCACCGCTTTCAAAAAGGACGAGCACGGCGACTGGGTCGCTTTCTTGAGCTGCGGCCACAAACAGCATGTTCGGCATCAACCTCCTTTTTTTGAGCGGCCGTGGGTAACCACAGAACAAGGACGGCGCGAGAAACTTGGCGGGTTACTCAATTGTGTTAGGTGCGAGCGTTTCGAGATGCCGGACGATTTTGCAGCGTACCGCAAGACTGCTGAGTTTACCGAAGCGACTATACCCAAAGCCCTGCTCAGCGAGCACTCAACCAAGCCCGGCGTCTGGGCTAAGATCCACGTGCTTGAGGGGAAGCTGATTTACCGTGTTGAAGCTCTGCGAGCCAAACTCGAAATAACGCGCGGAGCGCCAGGCATCGTGATCCCCGAAGTCAAACATCATATCGAACCCGTCGGTCCGGTGACTTTCTTCGTTGAGTTCTATAGAAGGGCTAGTGATCGCGATTGAACCTGCGCGATCGCTACACGAAAAGCCTGCAGACTGGAAGTTGCCGTCGAAGTCCGTAATTCCGTCGAGAGAATAAAACGACGCGGGGTAGAGTAAATGAAAAGCGAGAAGCGTTTGCAAACTTTTAGTCGTAGATAGGACTCGATTACAGTTAGCCTACGCCTGCAATCGCGCTTACACTGTTAGGAGCCCGCCGATTTCTCGCGCATCATCGAGTTTTTCCAGGTTGAGAAGAGTATCTTCCAGCTTTTCGAGTCTGGAGCGGGACAGAACACGCGAAGCGAGAAGATGAAATTTTTCTAAAACCTCTCCCCGCGTCATCGGATGCTTGTCGCTTCCCTTCGCATGAAGAATTTTCTCGCGATAGCTTTGTCCATCCCGGAGTTGAAGCTCCAACTCTACGCCATGGCGCCCCTCGTCCCCCAGGAGATCGAACTGGGGGTCCTCCATGACTTCGATCTTTCGCGTCGTCGACAGAACATCGGGGCGGCGAATGGATCTTTCCGTAATCTGATCGACGAAGAAATCGCGGTCGTGAAGCAGAACGGCGACGCAGAAAGGCAGATTCATCTGCGCCGTGGTGATGCTCTTGGGCTCATAGGGCCAGCCGACGTGGAGCTTGGTGGCGCGGCTGGTGCGAATGCGGATCTTCTCGACGTTCTGCGCGGCCACCTCGGGGTGCTCCTGCAGAATTTTCTTCAAAGCATCGATGGACGTATGATTGCTGCCGCAGCAGGGATACGGCTTGAAACCGACGTTGAGGATCTCAAAGCGCTCACCTAGGCAGTCGGTGAGGTGTGAGAGATTTGGCGTATCGACGAACGTTGAGCAAAAACCACCGTACGGCGCTTCAAGAACATCTTCGATTCCGGTAAAGCCTTTAGCCGCGAGCAGCGCGCCGTACACTCCAGCTTGAGCAGAGCGGCCCGCGTGCATGCGCTTCACCATGGATGAGTGTTGGGCAGCCATGAGTCCCGCCGCCTGGGTGCCCGCAATGCCCAGTGCATGGACGGTTTTCTGCGGATTCATTCGAAGTATCTTGGCGGCCGCAGCGCCCGCCGCGAACGTTCCCGACGTCGCGCTCGGATGAAAGCCGCGGCGCAACTGAGCGGCGCCGCCGGTCATGCCGACGCGGCAGCCAACTTCATAGCCCGCCACCACGGCTGTGAGCAGCCGCTTGCCGCTAGCGCCACCGGCGTAGCGCACCAGCGCATCCGCGGCTGGTATGGCTTCGGAACCGGGGTGAATGACTCCGACGCGGTGCAGATCGTCCATCTCAAAGCTGTGAATGAGCGTGCCATTAGCTAGGGGCGCGCTGGTGCTGGGGACCTCAGCGCCGTCTCCCCAGATAATCGCCCCCTTTCCTTTGCCCAGTTCTTTGGTGAACGAGGTGATGATTTTGCCCCAGGGTAGCGTTGAGCCGAATAGGGCGCAGCCGAGCGAATCGATAAAAGAGAATTTGATGTGTGAAATCACCTCTGGCGGGATGTCTCTATACGAGAGTCCGGCGATGTATTCCGCAAGGGTTCGCGTCGGTGTGCTTTCCGCGACGGATATTCGCAATTGCGTTTTTGACATGAGCGGTTCCTCGAATCACTCACCCGGAGCGGGCAGGCGTCTTGGAAATCTTATTTCTCGAGCAATCTCTTCATCCGTTCCACGACCTCGGCGGGTTGTGCCATGACGTCGCGCGCCAATTCGTGAAGCTCCTCGCCAGCGACTGGGGCAATTTCCAATCGACTTTCTTTGGCATTGGCCTGAAACTCCGCGTCATTGATGGTTTTCTTGAAGGCTTCCTGAAGGATCTTCGCGCGTTCGGCCGGCAGTCCCGGCGAGCTGACGTAGGGCCGGCCAAAGGCTCCTACGGCAAGGATGATGGTAGCGAGCCGCCTTCCCGCCTCGGGAGTTTTGTGCTCATTCATGAGCTCCCAGACGGTGGGAACATCAGGTAACCTCGTATCGCGCTTTTTGCCTGTTTGCATCAATACGCGGATGTAACCATTT
The DNA here is from genome assembly GCA_036258955.1 of Binatia bacterium. Lineage (GTDB taxonomy): Bacteria > Desulfobacterota > Binatia > UBA9968 > UBA9968 > DATACQ01. The sequence continues at coordinate 1,413 of DATACQ010000909.1, read as the reverse complement.
TTGAACCAGCTGATGAGCGGTTCCCGTCCGAACAAAGTTTCGAGAGATATACCGCGGCAAAGGACCTCGCCTCGCTCAACTGCCAACTCGACTTCAGGACCATCCTTGTAGCCGGTGAGCGTGTTGAATTTCGCGCCGAGCGTTTCCTCGAGCAGATTTCCCGTATAGTAGCCCGTCGAGGAAGTCCCCGTGGCCCCACATTTGGGCGGCACCGTTGCTTTACGCACGTCTTCGATGGTCTTGTACGGGCTATCGGACCGAATATAGATGATCTGTTCGACTTGAGTCGGGCTGCCCAACCAAGTGAACTTGGGCCAATCGAACTGAACTTGCTGTCTCTTCACAAGCTGATCGAAATAGAGCCCGCCGCGAATACCGCCGAGAGTGAGCCCGTCCGGTTTGGCGACTTTGTAAACGTAATTGGCGGCAATCATCGCGCCGGCGCCAGGCATGTTCTGGACGAGGACATCTGGACGACCAGGAATATACTTAACCATGTGGCGCGCGAGCAGTCGGGCCCATGCATCGTCAACGCTGCCCGCGCCATATCCGGCGACGATCCTGATCGTTTTGTCTTGATAGAACGGCGCCTGGGCTAGCGCATCAAAGGCAGAAACAAGGACGAGAGCGAGAACCAGATGAACTCTGTTCATGGCACCCTCCGTGGACAGCCGAGGTTCGGCCGGATCTTATCCAGTTTGCCGCGTCAGATACAACAACAATCTCGAACTGCTCAACCGAGACCGGCGGCGGATTACCGCAACAGCTTGACGCTTTGGCCAGGTCTGGATAGCTCGTGAAACACGTCGTCAAGAAATATTGCGATCTCTTCGGGTTCCAACGTCTCCGGAATGACCACGTTGTGTATTTTGACGCGTGTGCCGAAACCAAGCCGATAGGCGACCCACGAGTCGTTCTCTCGTTGCACTTCCAGCCGGAACCGTCCGTAAACATCGAATGTCATAGTCGCGAGCCTAACGGTTAAGTAGATATGTAGGCAAACCGATGGGTGCAGAGCAGTGGCGGCCGATGGGGCGGCACGAGAAGCCGAGTCACAAACGTGGAGATTAGAGACATAGTGATGGACGCTCAGATCGATCTCGATGAGATTCCTTAGACGCAGTCGGATGCCAACTCGAGTTGTTTCCGTTCGCTAGTCGGCGAATGTGCTGCGAATGCGAGTAATTCGGCCGGAGCAAGTTGATATGGTAAAGAAGAACCCATGACCTATACGCCTTGGATCCGAACCTTTGCCCCTCACGAGTGGGAAACCTATCGAGACTTGCGGCTGCGGGCGCTCGCCGACTCGCCAGACGCATTCGGAGGAACGCTGGCCGTCGAGAAAAGGCGCCGGGACACCGAATGGGCAAACCGTCTGATATCTGGCGTGGAGTCTCGCTGCGATCTACCGCA
>DATACQ010000908.1:0-1878 GCA_036258955.1 Binatia bacterium | reverse complement strand
AATGGATCCTAAGAAACTGTTCCTCCTCGATACGTCCGCGCTTCTTACGCTCCGAAGTGACGAGCCTGGCGCTGAGCGGGTCGTGGACCTGCTTTCACGAGCAAAACGAGGCTCATGTCAGTTGTTTGCTTCCTTTATGACCAGAATGGAGCTTCTGTATTTGATTCGTCGTGAGGAGGGAGAAGAGCCCGCGCGCGAAGCGCTGCGACTTGTGGATTCGTTTACGATCGAGTGGATTACCTGTGAGCCGTCGCTATTGGAAGTCGCCGCTCGACTTAAAGCACGCGGCGGGCTATCGGTTGCCGATAGCTGGATCGGCGCAACCGCAGTCTCGCGCCAAGCGGTCTTGATTCATAATGATCCCGAGTTCACGAAATTTTCCGAGATTGCTCAGGAAAGCCTCCGCAAGTAAACCGGAGTCATGGAGATCGCTTCGGGGTCCAACTCCGGCAGACATTCGACAATACCTTGTGTAGCGAGCATTTGCCGCAACATCATCTCCATAGAACCTTAGGGCACCGGAGCAGTGGCGGCTTTTCGCGATTGAGCTTGCTCGAATCGAAGCAATCATGGGAATCACCGAAGGCTCCTAGGAGCCCTGAGATGAGTACTTTGGCAAGACAGATTGAGACGCTATTAGTTGAAGATGTCACTTCCAGTGACACACCTCCGTGGACCTTAGCGATGGTCGCAGTATTTACGGAGGCGATCTTTTAGGCCAGGATCCGTCCCTGCTTTCTCTAACTTCCTGATTCCACCCACCAGGACCATTACGGATACGAAATCCGGATCAGCGATTGACAGGTTTTTACGTTGTGATACGTATCGCGTCGTAACTCGCCTCGTAGATTCTTCAACTTGCTTCCTCTGCGCGAGGCACATCGCTCAATGGCGACTTCCTCGGAGGGCGACTGAACCGGAAACTCAAGCCGGATCCTCAGCGATAAATGTTGCCGGGTCACGGGCTTTTCGTTTCATGCTTCGGTGCCCGTTTGACGATAATGCGCACGTGTTCTCACGCAAGTAACGAAAAAGGGCCAATCATGGAAAAGATTGAAATGAGCGGCGGGATGCGAATGACGCGGCGGTCGGTCCTCTGCGGCGCGCTGCTAACGGCTACGTTAGCGGCGACGAGATCGGTGCTGGCGCAGCAGATGCAGACCTACCTGCCTCAAGGCATAAAGGCCAAGCCGAAGGGACCCCTTGTCTTTCTCGATTACGACAAGGACGAAATCGATCTTGCCTACGATCAGGCGCCGTGGGCCCCTAACCGTGGTGAAATAAGCAAACGAAACGCGCAGAAGAGCGAAGCCGCGTTGGCCCGCCTCGGTCCCCCGCGCAGGCTTGCCTACGGCTCGGCCGAAATTGAAAAGCTTGACATCTACATGACCAAGCAGACCAAAGCTCCGATCAATATTTTCATCCATGGCGGCGCTTGGCGCAGCGGCAACGCTAAGGGCGCGGCATACATGTCCGAGACTTTCGTCGATGCCGGCGCGCATTTTATTTCGCTCGATTTCAACAATGTCACCGAGGTTAATGGCAACCTTTTCATCATGGCCGAACAAGTGCGGCGCGCGATCGCGTGGGTTCACAAGAACGCGTCGACTTTCGGCGGCGACTCCAACCGGCTCTATGTGTCCGGCACCTCGTCCGGCGCTCACCTCGCTGCGGTTGCGCTCACTACTGATTGGCAGATGGATTTTGGGCTGCCCGCCGACACACTGAAGGGCGGGCTTTGCTGCAGCGGCATGTATGACCTTCATCCCGTCAGCTTGTCGGCGCGCGCGAGCTATGTGAAATTCACCCCGGAGATGATCGAGAAGCTGTCACCGCAGCGTCATTTGGGCAAGCTCGTGGCGCCGGTCATCGTCGCCC
>DATACQ010000907.1:0-2189 GCA_036258955.1 Binatia bacterium | reverse complement strand
GTCTCGCTCGATGCCTGCCGTAATAAGAATATTTTCAGTCCGCCTCAAGGTACAACTCCATTGGCCGCGATCAGAGAGGCTTGCTCCCTCGGACAAAATCTCGTCAATAATTCGGAACTAGAAACTTGAGCCGCTAGGTCGCGTTTCGGCGCGATTGCCACAGTCGCTCTGCCACTGCAGCTTCAGCCGCGCCAGTGATTCCTCAAGGGAAATGGGCGCTTCCGAGAGCAATCCGGCGAGTTTGTCCGTGCGTAAGCCGCCGCGCAACGGGCGCGGAGCCTTTTGGCTCAGGTGCGCGGTTGAAACCGCAATGACCCGCTCCGGTTGCCCGCCGAAGGTCTTTACCAGAGCGCGCGCGAATTCCGAGCGCGGCACTGTATCTCTTCCCGCCACGTTCACGACGCCGCTCACCCCCTTCTGGATCAAGCGCACGCTTGTTTCTGCGAGATACTCTGTCCAAGTGGGTGTGCCGAGCTGATCTTCAGGGATTATCATCTCCAATCCCTTCTCCAGCCGCTCGTAGATTTGCATGGCGAAATTTTTCGACGTCCGGTCCCAGCCGAAGACTACCGTCGTGCGCAGTATCAGCGCGTCTTCCAAAACGTCGCGAACCGCAGTCTCTGCCTCCAATTTCGTACGGCCGTAAACACTAAGAGGGTTGGGTGCTGCCGCTTCGCTGTAGGGGCCGGCGGCGCCGTCGAAAACATACTCCGATGAGTAAAAAATCAGTTTCGCGCCCAAACGACTCGCCTCCTGAGCAATCACTAGCGGTCCTAATACGTTCGTCCGCCGCGCTTGCTCCGGGTGCTCTTCGCAATAATCCACATGGGTTAAAGCCGCTGTCAAATAGATGTTGCGCGGCCGCAGTTCCGCGATACAAGCGGCCACTTGACCGCCATCCGAGATGTCTAATTGGCGCAGGCCCGCCGCGGCGCGGTTTACGTAAGTTCCGATCACGTTAGCGCCGCTATGACCGAGAGTGCTCATCAGGCTGCGGCCAACTAGCCCCGATGCGCCGATCACAAGGGACAGATCGTTGTTCATATGCAGCGATCGAAGTTCAAAATTCAACGCCCCATCCGGATTTCGTAGTTGCACCCAATTGTCGCGGAGCGCCGAACGAGCTGAAGTAGCGAAGACGGCCAGGCATGCAGTTTTGAAGTCGTTTCGCCGCCAGCCGTAACTCAAAAACCGGTCCCGAATTAGAAGTCACAGTCTCACCGACTACTGCCCCGGGGCTTGCCAGCGCATCAGTTTTCGAAAGCTACCGGATGCGTCTACGGCATCGCATTCGCGCCGCCGCTGCCGTGTTTTATGTTCCAACCAGCGCAGTACTTTGCGCTCTCTGGAGCCGAGCTTGCGCGACCGTACATACACATGAAAAAAGCGCATGCGGTCCTGCAACGAAATGCCGGCTAACGGAAAACGATTAAGCTGGACCAAGTTGCGCCGCCACAGCCGATGCCGCCACCAGAGCGGATAGTGGCGGGTTCGATCGTTGTCCATGAAGCAGAATCGCGCCGCATTTTGCGAATCCAAAGTGGCGAAGATATTGCTAGGCACCAGATCACCATGAACGAATCCTTGATCATGGAATCGCCGTATCTCGAGCGCCAATTCGCCCACTATCTCGCGCTTGAACCGCAGGGACAGCGCGGGGCCGCCAGGGTCGAGCCGATGGCGTAAAAAATCGGGCAATGAAGAACCTTCCACCGGCAAAGTTACCACGAAAGAACGGCGCAAGATGCGAGCGTATCGCTCCTCCCCGGCGGCAACAGCTACGGGCGCATTAAAAGATTTCTCGGAAAGAATCTCGGAGATGAAAAGCGCGCGCACAGCTTTGGAGCGGCGAAAACAGTCTTTGAGGGCTCCGACCACGGTTTCTGCGAAAAAAATTTTTAGAAAAGTCCGCTGGCTTGCGCCAACGCAAATCTCGACCGTGAGTGGATGCTTTTGCGGGCGCGCACCCAGGATGGCTTGCCGCACCGCATGCCAGATCTCGTCGCTCCAAAGATCCGAGCGAAACCACATGTGCCAGACGCCGTACCGTGCGCGAAGATAACGAGTCACTTGCTTCCCGGGAACCGAGCGGGTGATACCGCAGCGCGCCAACGCACGCTGGATCATCGTATCAAAGCGGTGGAAACCCGACGATCCGGCGCGCCCCGCGATGCAGAACTATGAGAATT
>DATACQ010000906.1:0-2712 GCA_036258955.1 Binatia bacterium | reverse complement strand
ACAGGAGATAATAACCCGCCGTGGAGCGATGATCCGCGATTCTCCGCAGGAGATCAGGGGCGGTCCATTCATGAACGATGACGAGGTCGATACCGCTTAAAGCGCTTGCCAAATCAAAAACGTCCGGGTCATAACGTTCGCTATGCAGGCCGGGATACATGGAGCGGAATCTTTTCAGCGGCTCCTGCCCGTGGTCGCGCAGGAGGTTCGTAAGGCTCCAGCCGTCGGCGGGTTCGAATATACGCACGTCATGGCCGCGCGCGCGCAGTTCCCACGCGATGCCGCGCAAAAAATGCGCGTTGCCGTGATTCCAATCCGAGACCAATGAATGGTAAAAAAGCGCGATGTTCATGACTCAGTCGCAAAGCGCAAAGCGGTAGGTGCAAAGCGCTCTGATCGTGTTTTCCCGGTTTCGGTGTTTCTGTCATGCGCCATGCGCTCTACGCTTTCCTTCATGACCTCTCTATGCGCTCTGCGCCATGCGCCTTGCGCTATGCGCTTTGCCGCTCTCCAGAATGCGACGATAGAGATCCATATAACCGCGGCCCATGCGTTCAACGGAGAACGTTAGGGCGCGCTTGCGCGCGCGCCTTGCCATGACGCTGCGGAAGGACGGCTCCTGGATCAGGCGTTCCAGTGCGTCCAAAAGCGTGTCCCTACGATCCGGCGACACGAAAACCGCCGCGTCACGCCAGATTTCCCGCAGGCTGGGTATGTCGCCGAGCACCAGGACGCAGCCTGCTAACGCGGCCTCTAAAGCGGCAAGCCCGAAAGGTTCGTAACGGGCGGGCAAGGCGAAAATAGCGGCGCGGCTGAGCCAGCCTGCAAGCTCGCTTCTCGACAGCGGGCCGAGCAAATTCAAGCCTTCGAAGCGGCTAATTTTTTGGTCCGGCGACGCGCATTCGCCCGCCGCATAAACCGGCCATGGCAAAGTTCGGGAGAGCTGGGCGAGAGAGCCGATGTTTTTGGCCTCGTCCCACAGCCGTCCGGCGGTAAGTATGATCGGCTGTTTTTCACCCGGCCGGAAATCCAGTTCGGCCCGACCATTATAGACCGCCCCCCCGCTGCGAAAACATCCGTAGTGATATCGCAGTGCAGCCAGCATCGTTTCACTCGGCGCGGTGACCAACGTGGCAGCGCGCAGTCCCGCCACCACTCGCCGTCGGTACTCTTCCCATTCGCATCCCGGCGCTTGCCGCTTCACCGCGGCAAACCATGAATAAACGCATGAATGACCGACCACGAGGGATGGCGCGGTCCACGCGAGGTTTGCATGGCAGTAGCCGTTCAGATGAATGATCGCCGGGCGAACATAGGATTCGAGTTGCAGCAACCATGCGGCTGCATCATCGACATCGCGCCAGGGATCGTTCATCCACTCTAGTTTGTAGTCGCTTTCGCATAGAACGACATTGGGCAGATTGCGCAGCCCGGCGCGCTGCGCCGCGCCCGGCAAAACGCCCATGCTGGCGAGGACGATCTCGATACCGTGTGGTGCGAGCGCTTGTGCCAGCTGCAGCGCGTAGTCCCACACACCGCCTGCGGCATCCACCGTCATGAGTATGCGCGCGCCGGGCTTAAGCTTCCGCGGAGCGCGCCGGATCTCAACGGCATTATAAAAGTTTCCGGAGGTCATGGTTCTCTCATCTCCCGCCGTCAATCGCGCGCTTCATAGATTGCATCGATCACCCGGGCGACTTGCACGCTTGTCTCTACGGCGGAGTCGTAGTTTGCGCTCTGACATAACTGCTGCGCCCAGTGAACGGCCGCGCGACCACCCCACGCATCCGGAGCTTTATCCAGCAAAATCGATGCGGTGCCGGTGCAGCGTTGCGCCGAAAAATCGTAGAAAGACCCTTTGACGTTGCGCAGCATCAACGCGCCTCTGGTGCCATAAAAGGAGGCGCGAATCTCCGCATCCTGTCCCGCCGAAAGGCGCCAGGAGCAAGACAGATTCAATGTGGCGCCGCTCGCAAGGTCGATTCGCGCCGAAGCGAAGTCCTCGAGAGCCCGCTCCCCCTTGGTGATGAGACGCCCATCCGCGAACAAGCGGCTGGACACGCGACGCACCTCTGGAAAGTCGAGCATCCAGAGCGCCAGGTCGACGAGATGGATTCCTAAGTCGATAACACAGCCGCCGCCGGAAAGTTCAGGAAGATAGTACCAGGGCTTGTCCGGGCCGTAGGCGTTATGAAAAACCAGTTCAGCGGCGAAAACGTCGCCGATCTCTTTCGCGCGCATGAGTTCTTTGATTTTTGTGACCCCCCGCACATACCGATAAGACATATCGACGGCGAGCAGGCGGTTAGTGTGGCGCGCCGTTTCAACAACCCGCCCGCTTTCCATCGCGCTGACCCCGAGGGGTTTCTGGCAAAACACAGCGGCCCCCGCCTCGAGCGCGGTAATCGCGTGCTCTGCATGCAAAGCTGTGGGGGTGGCGATGGCGACTCCATCGAGATCGAGCTTGAGAAGATCGTCGAAAGACGCAACCGCGATCGCCCCGGGAATACCGCTGACGCTAACGCGGGCCGCTTCCGCATTGAGATCTGCTACCGCGGCGATTTGGACGAGGTCAGCGGTGGCGACGGCTTTCAGCCGGTGCATGCCGATCCAACCGGCGCCGAGAAAGCCCACCCTCGGCTGTCCCGATTTGGCGGGAGCTTCAAGCGTTCTCAGCTCCTCTTTAATACGTGGCTGCATAGGTATCGTCAC